>JAAYDS010000295.1 GCA_012729155.1 Chloroflexota bacterium
GCACGGAACTGCCCATACGCGCGCAGTATGGTGACCTCTTGCTCGGCCAAGTCAGGCTCGGCGGCATCGGCCGGTCGTACAAATGCCTTCCAGCCGCGATCGTAGGCGTCGGTCAGCACGAGGTAACCGCCTGCCGGTGCATCTACGGCCACCAAGACCTCATTGAGCCCATGGTCGACGGTGAGCACCTGCCCCACGGGCGTGCCAACGCCCGCCAGGGGGGCAGATACCTCGAGCAACAGCGTCTCGCGCGGATCATGCGCGGGCAACGCTGCGAGCACAGCCTCACGGCTACCCAGGTTCTCGGCGGCAGCGACGGTAAAGGCGCGCGGCAGCACGTCGAGATTCTCATAGATACGCATCTCGCCGTCATAGACCAGCACCCACCCCTGCGAGGTGATGCTTTGCGCAGGGGAGGTCAACACATAGCGCACATTCAGCAGGTCCAGTAGAGGCGAGTCAAGAGCAGTCGCGTTAGAGGTATACAGCGGCGCGATGCGGTTGTATTGCAGCTCGGTCTGATTCTGCAGCAACTGCATGAACTCGGCATACTGGCGCGGGATGATAGAGTCATAGCCACGGATATCCTCGAGGCCATAGAACATGCCCGCATTGGCATTGAACGTCTTTTCGTCGGGAGCCACCAGCGCCGTGATGCGAAATAGCCCTTGCTGAGCACGCAGATAGTCGATGCCCGGCGTTTCATAGGCCAGCAGGTGTTTGGCGTTGGCCGGAAAGAACGGCCGTCCCACAACCAGCAGCTCGGCTGCTATGACGGCGGCAGCCAGCACAGACCAGACGTGGCGCGACACCCACCGCCGGCACAGCCACAACCCGGCGCCAGCCAGCAACGCACCACCCAAGAGCGCCAGATTGCGCGCTTGATAAGAGACGAACATGCGGGCATCGCTAAAGCCGCGCTCTGCCCCGGCAAGGGCGTGCATGGCCCGTTCGGCCAGCGCGATGGCGCGCTCGGGTGCCAGCAGCGCACCGGCGATCAGCCCCAGCACACCTAGCCCGCCTGCAAAGCTCACCCCCCCCAGCCCGACTCGACCGAGCCAATCGCTCGCCCTGCGCCAACCGGCGCGTCCCGCGTCACGGGCCTGCCACAAGGCATCGGCGCCCATCCCCGCCAGCAGCGCCATGCAGAGACTGTACACGTATACCCAACGAAAAGCAGTGCGCACCTGCGAAAAGCCTGGCAGCGCATAGACCAACGCATAGAGCCGCGAGCCAAAGCTAAAGGCCAGTGCCAGCCCCCCCAGCGCCGCCCAGAACCAGCGTGTCTCTCCTTGGCGCCGCAGCAGCGCCACTGGCGCGAGCAGCAGCGTCAGGGTGCCCACATAGGCGGCCCCCTCTACATAGTTCTTGATACCCCAGAAGGGGTTGTCGATGCTCTCACCAAGGGCGTTGACCGTGATGGCCTGCCATTCGCGCGTCCACAGATCGCGATAGGCATGATGCGCGGGATTGCCAAAGACATCGGGCACCAGCAGCGCCAGCACGTGTCGCTTCGGAAAGGCCCAGCCCAGCACCTGTTCGAGACCGGCACCGCCCTGGCGCACGTTATCTTGCAGCAGGTCTAGCAGCGGCACCCATTGCGCACACCCCAGCCCCACGCCCACTGCCGCCATGGCCAACATCGCAGCGGCAGCCGTAGCGATGGCGCCCCACTGTCGCCTACGTCGATAGACTGCCACTAGCCGCCAAAGCCCGTATAGGGCTGCAACCAGGCCAATGTAAAAGTACATCTCGGGGTGGCCCGCGAGGAAGGCCATGCCAAACGCGACAGCGCCCAGCGCGAGGTCGGGCAGGTGCTGCCAGAGACTGGCGCCTGCGCACTGCCGTCGCATGACGCGCTCGATGGCCACCAATACCAGCGGCAACCACACTGCCGCGGCAACGATCATGGGGAATACGTTGCTGATGACGACAAAGCCACACAGCTCAAAGGCAACGCCCGCAATCAGCGCGCCCCCTCGCGAGACGCGCAGGGTACGCGCTAGCAGGTAACAGAATGAACCCGCCAGGGCCAGATGCAGCGCCGCAAACCACCCATAGGCGGCGGCCAGCGGCAGCACATAAAAGAGCACACTGAAAGGATAGAGCGCCGAGTGTTGCCCCGCCGCCAGAAATGGCACGCCTGTGAACACATAGGGGTTCCACAGCGGCAACTCACGCTGCTCGATAGCGTCGACGATCAGCCGCTTCCAGGCATAGTTTTCGAGATACAGGTCGCTGAGCAGGCCATTGTGCGGTGCGACGATACCCTCTGCCGAGGCGTAAGAACGCCAGGGATCCCAGGCGAAGGCGTTATCTGCTGGAATGAGTGTTTGCCCGCCGAGGGTGGTCGCCCAGAAAAGGAGCACTGCGAGGAGCAAGAACAGCGCACAGGCCGCGAGGTCAGCAAGCAGGCGTCGATTGCGCAAGCACCACCTCGTGGGTGAATTCAGACGGCGGAGCACCACGCCCGCCAGTCAGGGCGATTATAGAGGCGGCTGCAAACACCGTCAAAGGTCGTGAGCTGCAGGTTGACAGTGCGCGCCTGCCCCTCTATAGTCGCAACGATGCACTCATCAGACGATCGCGATACCCTCATTCACCAGGTGCGCGCGAGGCAGATGGCAGCACTGGCGGCCATGGTCGCCATCACGTTGACCACCGCCTCGTTTGTGCGCCTGCCAGGGCGCACCGTGTTGCTACGCGCCCTCGGCTCTGAGATCTCTTACGAGTTCTCGGGAGCGGCGCAATACACCCTGCTACTGGGGGGCATCGTCTGCTCGGGCCTGGTGGCGGTACTGCGAGCAGGGCAGCGCGCCAGATCGCTGACGTTCGCTGAGGCAGCCTCCTTCTGGGGGTTACCACTGCAGGTGGTGCTGGTGGCACTGTCAGTGCTCGATCAGCTTTCATGGTGGGGCTTTCAGATCGGCATTGCTGTGCTAACTGGCATGTTATTAGCCATCATCGTGGCCCTACAGACACAGTCGGCTGAGCGAGACGTGAGCCGTGCTCGCCTGATGCTCAACGCGATCACCTATGCGCTGTCGCTGCTGGTGTTTGCGGCCATCTATGCCATGCGGCTGCGCAGCATGCTCTCAGCCACGGCCCTTGCAGTGAGCGCCACGCTGCTGAGCGCCGAGCTCTTGCGCGACACCGACACGCCTATCTCACAGGTATGGGGCTGGAGCGCGCTCGTTGGCCTGCTGATCGGCGAGATGACCTGGGCGCTCAACTATACCCGCATGAGCACTCGTTCGGGCGCCGTACTGTTGCTGGCCGCTTTCTACGCGTTGAGCGGCATCATCCAGCAACATCTGTGGCGACGCCTCGATCGTCGCGGCGCAATCGAATTCCTCATCGCGCTGCTGATCGGCGTGGCTGTCGCCAGCGCCTTAGCCTAGATGCGGTCAGGATGCCACATGTAGGGCGCGCCGGCCGGCAGCACCGCCTCTAACGCTGGCAACAGCTCGGGCTCGCATTCGAGCTGCCCGTCAAGCCAGAGATCGTTGGCCGAACGATAGCCCAGCACAAGCTGCGTCAGCCGCTCTTGAGTCAGCCGTGCCACCTGGCGCGGACCGTTGCCCAACGCTACCTGGCTCATACCGAGTTGTGTCTCAAGAGTCAGCGTCCCACGCCAGTCGCAACAAGATGCCTCCAGCCGGCGCACGAGCAGAGGGGCGAGCGCGTCCAGCAGTCCGGGCTGATTGATGATCCTCGCCATGCCTGCCCCTGCGTGGGGATACTCCATGGTCACTTTGCAGCCCAGCCCAGTGCAATAGGCCACGAAGGGGTGGTCTGGCGGCACGCGAAAGCGCGTCGTTTCGAGGTGGCGCTGTGCAGCGCGCTCGGCAAGCCGATGCAAGAGCGTCGCCAAGGCCGCACGGCTGCCCGCGATCTCGGCCACCTGCGTCTCCCACGGCTCACTGTTATAGGCCGCATAGCCAACCACCTGCCCGCCTTGCTCTACCACATAGACGGCGACGTTACCGTTCCAATCGACGCCAGAGCGAAAACCAGACCAACTCTCTGGCTTTCGCACGACAGTGCCACTTCGGCAGACGTTCTCTTGCTCGTAGAGTCTCGCTATGGCGGGCACGTCCTGTGGCGTCATATCTCGCACCGGCAGGGTGGCCGCAGCCTGAAGGCCCACCGCCGTTTCGACTTGAACCACGCACTCGACCAGCGCGGGCACATAGCCCCAACGTGGGTAGAAACCAGGGATGCCAAAGAGCACCGAGACCGCCATACCTGCCCCGTGCATAAAGTCAAGCGCATCGTCCAGTACCTGGGTGGCATAGCCATTGCCGCGATACTGACGGGCGGTTTCGACACCGCCAATGCCCCCACACCGCACCACACAATCGCCGATACGCAGCGGAAGATCAAACACGGTTAACCAGGCCAGGCGATCATCTCCCTGGTAGAGGCCGATGTTGGTAAAGCGGTCTGTGGTGTTGCGGCGGATCTCGGGCATGGCACTCTCTCCCAACAAGTATCGCTGTGCATTCTACGAGCAGCTAGCTGCACGGCCAAACTGCTGCGGTTTCGACTGCCGCAGCAAAGTGCTATACTTGAGTATCACACCAGAGAATTCACCCTCGAAGGGGGCGCCATGACCGTAGTGCAGTCTACCTTGCCAAATGGCCTCAAGGTCATCCTCAAACCCGTGCGCCATGTGCCTATCATCAGCACATGGATGTGGTATCGGGTGGGTAGCCGTAACGAGGTCGAGGGTCGCACTGGCCTTTCGCACTGGGTAGAGCACATGATGTTCAAAGGCTCGCCCCACTTCCCCAAGGGCAGCATCATGCGCGCAGTCGATCGGCATGGTGGCTATGTCAATGCCATGACGAGCCACGACTTTACCGCCTACTATGCCACTCTGCCCAGCGCAGCGGCCGACCTGGCCTTGCAGATCGAGGCCGATCGTATGACCGGCGCCTTTTTCGATCCAGGCGAGGTGGCCTCAGAACGCACGGTTATCATCTCTGAGCGCGAGGGCAGCGAGAACGAGCCGCGCTATGTGCTCAGCGAAGAGATGTCGGCGGCCGCATTTCGTGTACACCCCTATCATCACCAGACCATCGGCTGGAAAGAGGACCTACTGGCTCTCTCGCGTGAAGACCTGTATGCCCACTATCGCCAGCACTATGCGCCCAACAACGCCGTGCTGGTAGTCGTTGGCGATCTCGACCCTGACATCTGGCTCCAACGCATCGCTACCCTTTTCGAGCCTATCGAGGCAGCACAACTCCCCCCGCAGCTCGCTCGCCCCGAGCCGCCTCAGCACGGCGAGCGTCGCGTCACTGTTCGCTTGCCCGGCTCGACGCCACTGCTGCGCATCAGCTACCACACGCCGCAGGTGTCGCACCCTGACTATCTACCCCTGGTGGTCGCTGACGCTGTGCTTTCGGGCGGCAAAGCGATGTTCGCCTTCCAGGGAACCCAGGCACGTAGCGCTCGGCTCTATCGCGCACTGGTTGAGGCCGAGCTCGCCAGTTCGGCCAGCAGCAGCTATCACGCCAGTCTAGACCCATATCTGTTCACCATCGGCGCCACAGTGCGCGAGGGAATAGACCCTGCCGCAGTCGAGCGCGCCATCCTCGACGAAGTGAGTCGGCTACGGGCCGAACCGGTCTCGACGGATGAGCTGGCGGTGGCCATCAGGCAAACCCAGGCGCATTTTAGCTACAGCAGCGAGACGGTAAC
>JAAYDS010000036.1 GCA_012729155.1 Chloroflexota bacterium
GCCGAGCAGCCCAAGCCTGCCGAGCAGCCCGCTGCACCGGCCGGCGAGGGCGTCAACTTTTCGTACTGGGTGGGCTGGCCCAACCATGGCGACATCTTTGGTGGCTTTATGGAGACCGAAGAGTTCAAGACCATGCTGGGCAACAACACCATCGACTTTCAAGATGGCATCAAGTCCGATGTGCTCTTGAGCAACATCGCCGCTGGCACGCCGCCTTCTGCCTGGTGCGGCTCGACCTACGTGGCCATCATGGCGCGCGGCGTGGCCATGCCCATCAGCGATCTGGTCGAGACCAGCGAGCTGATCAACCCCGAGGATTTCATCCCCTCGGCCTGGGAGCGCTGCTCGTACCAGGGTGTGCAGTATGGCGTGCCCGCCAACGAGTGCTTTCTCGAGTTCGGCCTCAACTATAACAGCAATCTGGTGGGCGAGGCCGGCCTCGACCCCGACAGCCCGCCAGCCACCTGGGACGAGCTGCTCGAGTGGCACCGCACCCTCACCAAGTTCGACGCCTCGGGCAACCTGCAGCAGATCGGCATCGACCCCTACGACGCCGTGGCCGGTGGTTTCAGCTTTTCCATCGGCTTTATGATGGGCGCTTCCTTTGGCGTCAAGGGCTTTGACAACGACACCCGCACCTTTAACCTCAACGCCCCCGAGATCGCCGAGGGCCTCGAAAAGCTGGGCGAGTTCGTCAAGATCATCGGCCCCGACAACCTGGTGGGTATGCGCTCGGTCGAGGGGCAGGGCACCTGGGGCGGCGCCTACAGCGCCGGCGTCCAGGCCATGATCATCGAGGGCTACTGGCACCCCGGCGAGACCGCCAAGGACAAGCCCGAGGTGAGCGAGTTCAACCGCGCTTCGTGGCTGCCCGTGCCAGAGTCGCGCCGCGGCCAGCAGGTGCAGTGCGCCAGCGGCCACATGGTGGTGCTCTTCAAAGAGGGCGAGAACGCCGACGTGGCCTTTATGGTGCCCGAATACCTGCAGACCAAGGCCGCGCTAGACGTGCTGTTCAACACCAACGGCTGGCTGCCTTCGCGCCCCGGCTACCTCGAGACGGTCGATCCGTCGGTATACCCTGGGCTCGACTTTTACTTCCGTTCGTACGAAGAGGCGAACGACTGGCACATCCCGCCCAAATGCGAGATCGAGTCGTTCGTCAGCACAAAGTATCAGGAGCTGCGCGAGAACGTCTTCCGCGGCAGCATGACGGGCGCCGAAGCCGCCGATGCGTGGCAAAAGGCCGCCGAAGAGGAATGGGTCAACGCTGGCTGGGCCTGATGCCCGGCCGCCACTGAATGCAAGGCCGCAGCCTGTCCGTCGGGCTGCGGCCTTGGCACTAGAGGCCGCCCCGCCACCAGCGCGGGTGCCTTATAAAGGAGGTCAACATGAAGGACAATAGGGTCGGCGTCGGCATCGTCGGCGCAGGGTCCATCGGCATCCGCGGTGCGCTCAACCATCTGGTGCTGCCCGACGCGCAAGAACGCGTGCGCATCGCCGCCATCTGCGACCCGGTGATCGGACGCGCCGAGGCGGCCGCTGAAAAGTACGGCGCCAGCGCCGGCTACCTCACCTACGAAGAGCTACTGGCCGACGACGGCGTCGACGTGGTGACCCTTTGCTCGCCCATCGGCCTGCACCATGATCAGGGTATGGCCGCCATCGCGGCGGGCAAGCACGTGCACTTTAACAAGACCATGTGCACCACCCTCGACGAAGCGAACGACCTCATCGACGCCGCCCAGGCGCGCGGCGTCAAACTGGTGGCCTCGCCCGGCGTGATGGCGCACCCCCATGCCCAGCGCATGCGCCGCGCCGTGCTCGAAGAGCGCCTGGGCCAGCTCATCTGGGCCATGGCCGGCTCTTCGGGCGTGGCCGCCTACCACCTCAACGAGAAACTCCGCCAGGGCGATGACATCCTCAGTAACATCGATCCGTCCTGGTACTATAAGCGGCCCGGCGGCGGCCCCCTGTTCGATTCGACCGTCTATTCCATGCACTATCTCACCGGCATCGTTGGCCCCGCCAAGGCAGTCACCGCCATGAGCGGCCTGGCCATCCCCGTGCGCGAGTTCCGCGGGCGGCAGATCGAGTGCGAGATGGACGACAACACCTTTATGCTGCTCGATTTCGGCCAGGCCTTTTATGCCGTTGGCTTTGGCACCCCTCATGGTGTGCTGCAGCGTGGCGCCGAACCCTACATCTATGGCACGCAGGGCGCCATTCTACAGGCCGCCCTGGGCGAGCAGAGCCTGCGCCGCGATGACGATGTCGCGCCCTTTGTCACGCCCGAACACCGCGCCCTGGGCGAGTCGCACGTCTATTCAGACCTGATGCAGCTGGTCGACTGGGCCTCGGGCGGCCCGCGCCCCTTTGGCACCGCCGAGCACGCCCGCCACGTCATCGAGATCTTTGACGCCGCCTACCGCTCGTCTGCCAGCGGCCAGACGCAGACGCTGCAGTCGACCTTTGAGCCCGTGCCCCTCGAGCGGCTGGCCGCGCTCGACTAGAGCCCACACCCAACGTTTGGAGGCGAGATGAACACCCTCTCGATCATGTCCTTTAGCTTTTACCAGCAGGTCATGGCCGGCACCATCGACCTCTTTGGCTACCTGGAGACGGTGCGGCATCGCTACGGACTGTGCACCGCCGACATCTGGAACCGCATGCTGGTGCCAGACCCGCGCGGCGACATCTGGGCCCGCATCCTCACCGAGCCTGACGAGGCCTACCTCGCCAAGGTGCGCCAGGCCCTGGCCGAGCGCGGCATGACCATCGCCAACATTGCCGTCGATGGCGCCAACCTGTGGGATGACGACCCCGCCGTGCGCGCTGCCAACCGCGAGGCGGCCCTGCTGCACCTCAAGGTGGCCGCCATGCTGGGCGCGCCCACCGTGCGCATCGACACGGGGGGCACCCGCGGCAGCCTCGAGTGGACCGCCGAGCAGTTCGACTGGATCGTCGGCCTCTATCGCGAATATTGCGCCATCGCGGCCGACCTGGGCCTGCGCGTCGGCCCCGAGAACCATACCGACGCCGCCACCGTGCCCGCCAACATGGTGCGCCTGTGCCAGGCCGTCGATCACCCC
>JAAYDS010000296.1 GCA_012729155.1 Chloroflexota bacterium
AACTGGCGGGTCATGCCCGGCGTGCTGCTCGGCTCGGCGCTGATCTGGGGCGGCTATGCTCTGCTGAACTATTGCGTGCTACTCGCCTTTGCAGGCATGCAGCGCTCTTTTGTCGCAACAACCACGGCCCTGGTGGCTTCAGCCTTTGGCATGGTGCTGCCTTCGTCCCCGGGTGCGCTGGGCGTTTTTGAGGCCGCCGTGATCGAAGCGCTGGCTGTCTTTGGCTATACGCGCAGCATGGCCGGTGTCTATGCCCTGCTGCTGCATCTCTACACCAACCTCGTGCTGATTCTGCTTGGCCTGGCTAGTCTCGCCTTCGAGGGTGTGCGGTTCGCGCAGCTCCGCGAGCAGGCGGTACCCACCACAGAGGCGTCTGGCGGGGCGGTCGATCAGCATCCACCTCTACCCGGAGTCTGACGTGCGTGTCTTGATGGCTTTGACCTACTATTACCCTCACTGGACGGGGCTCACCGCCATCACGCAAAAGATCGCCGAGGGGCTGGCGGCGCGTGGGCACACAGTGACTGTCCTCACATCGCAGCACAACAGAGAGCTGCCTCGCCAAGAGACCTATCAAGGGGTGCGCATCGTGCGGCTGCCCACCATGCTGCGCCTCAGCCGGGGCCAGGTGATGCCCGGCTTTATCGGCGCCGCACGCGAGCTGGTGCTCGATCACGACGTGGTGCAGGTCCACACGCCCATGCTCGAGGCCTGGCTGCTGGGCATCATCGCCCATGCCGAAAAGCGCAAGATGCTCATGACCCACCATGGCGACCTGGTGATGCCCGCCGGCGCCTGGAACCAGTTCGTCCAGCGCACCGTCGGCTTTATGCTAGACCGCGGCGCCGCAGTGGCCGACCATATCAGCACGCACTCGCAGGACTATGCCGAGCACTCGGCGTTTCTCAAGCCGCATCTCCACAAGCTCACGGCGATCTACCCCGCGGTAGCCATCCCAGAGCCCGATGGCGATGCAGTGGCTGCCTGGCGTGCAGATCTGGGGGTGGGTACACGGCCGATCGTGGGCTTTGCAGGGCGCTTTGTCGAGGAGAAAGGCTTTGACTATCTGCTGCAGGCCATTCCTCTGGTAGCCCGTGAACGGCCCGATGTGATCTTTGCCTATGCTGGCGACCACCAGGTGGTGTATGAGTCGTTCTTTGAGCGCTGGCGGCACCTGGTGGATGGCAACGCCGAGCATCTGCGGTTTCTCGGCCTGATCACGGACCGTCAAAAGCTGGCCAATTTCTACGCCATGTGCAATGTCTTTGCTCTGCCCAGCCGCACCGACTGCTTTGCCATCGTGCAGACCGAAGCGCTCTATTGTGGCACGCCGGTGGTGTGCACCAACATCCCCGGTGCGCGAGAGGTAGTGCAGGTTTCGGGCATGGGCCGCCTTGTGGCCCCGCATAGCCCCGAGGCCCTGGCCGAGGGTTTGCTCGAGGTCATCAACCATCCTGATCGGTATCCGGTCGACCCTGTACGCGCCCGTCAGGTCTTTTCTCTTGAAGAGACTATCTCGCGTTACGAGGCGTTGCTCGGCGATCTGGTGATCAGCTGAGGCGCTGCGCACCATGCCCCTAACGGCCCAGCAATCCAAGCAGCTCGAAGACCTGCTGTACAACGAGTCAGACGTGGCCTACAAGCGGCGGGTACGTACGATGCTGGCCTATCTGGACCTGGCCCCCGGACATGCTGTGCTCGACTGTGGCACCGGCATGGGCTTTTACTCGCTCTGCATGACCGAGCTCTTTGGCAGCCTGCGCGTCTGGGGTGTCGACCGTGACACGCATGCGCTGGCATTTGCCCGCAGCGCCCTGGCCGGCCGGCCGGTGCTGCTCAGCGAGGCCGACATTCTGCGGCTGCCCTATGCGGATGGCTCTTTTGACCGCGTGCTCATGACTGAGGTGCTTGAGCACCTCGACGATGACGCGGCAGGGTTGCACGAGGTCTATCGCGTGCTCAGGCCCGGCGGCGTGTTGGCCGTCACCGTGCCCGCAGCTCGCTACTCGGCCTGGTATGACCCCATCAACCGCATCGCTGAGGCGCTAACCGGCAGGCCGATTCGTCGCGGGCCTTTCGCTGGTATCTGGGCCAACCACCAGCGCCTCTATGAGCCGGCACAACTGCAGCAGGCTCTCACGCAGGCGGGCTTTGAGTGCGCTCCTATCGAGCCATTGACGCACTACTGCTTTCCGGCGACGCAGACGCTGGTCTATACCGTGGGCAAGGGGCTCATCGAGCGTGGTCTGTTGCC
>JAAYDS010000297.1 GCA_012729155.1 Chloroflexota bacterium
TGCGCGGGCAGATCTTGCGCTTTGTGCGCAGCCATCCTATCGTGGGCCACAATATCGAGAACGACCTGGCCTTTTTGCGCAAGCAGGGGCTCATCCTCAACAATCTAGCGCTCGACACTTTTGAGCTGGCCACCATCCTGTTGCCCAACGCCCAGAACTATGCACTGGGTACTCTGGCCGAGCTGCTCGGTGTTGAGCTTCAGAAGGCCCATCGCGCCCTGGATGACGCGCTGGCCACGCAGCAGGTATTCAGCAGCCTCGTAGCCCGCCTACACGCCTGGGACCTGGACACGCTAGAAGAGCTCGTGCGGCTTGCGCGGCTCACTGGCTGGCCCATGCTCACGGTGCTGCGCGACGTGCTGCAGGAGCGGCAGGCCCGTGAGCGCAGCCTCCTCACAGATACGCAGATTCGCCCACAGCAGACGGCCACCATGCTGCGCCGTCAACCCGAGTGGCCCACACTCGAACCGGTATCCGAGCCGATGCCCGTCGACGCTGACGCACTGTCTATGCTCATTTCGGCTGGCGGCCCCTTTGAGGCGCAAATGCCCAACTATGAGCAGCGCCCACAGCAGATCGAAATGCTCCGCGTGGTCTGCGAGGCCCTCAATATCCCCTCACACCTGCTGGTTGAGGCGGGCACGGGCACGGGCAAATCGCTGGCCTATCTACTGCCGGCCGTGCGCTTTGCCGTGTTGAATGGCCAGCGAGTGGTCATCTCGTCCAACACCATCAACCTTCAGGATCAGCTCTACACCAAAGACCTTCCTGACCTACAGCGCATCGTGCAAGAGCCTTTCCGCTGTGCGCTGCTCAAAGGCCGCAACAACTATATCTGCATGCGGCGGCTGGCCGCCTTTCGGCGCTCACGGCAGCTCACCGTTGATCAGGTGCGCGTACTGGCCAAGATACTGGCCTGGTTGCCTCAGACGGATAGCGGCGACCGCTCAGAGCTGCTGCTGATCGGCGAAGAACAGGCCGCCTGGTCGCAAGTGCAGTCAACGCCCGAGACATGCCTGGGCGAAGGCTGCCCATATCTCCGCGCCGGTGACTGCTTCTTCTATCGAGCCCGTGGCCGCGCCGAGCGGGCTCATATCGTTGTGATCAACCACGCACTTTTGCTGGCTGACCTCAACACGGAGAGCCGCGTGCTCCCCGAGTACAATTATCTGATCATCGATGAGGCCCACCATCTCGAAGAGCAGGCAACCAGCCAGTTCGGCCTCGAGATCGGCCGCCAGGATGTTTATGCCTTTATGAATGGCCTGGTGCACGCGGATCCCGAGTCGCCAGGGGGGCTGTTGTCAGAGGTGCCCGGCATCTTTCGGCAGGAATCGATCGTAGAGGCGCTGCGCGAACGCGTGACCAAGCTGCTTGAGAGCATCGCCCGCCACACCGAGGCCGGCCAGCGGCACCTGTACGAGTTGTTCAACGTCATCAGCGCTTTTTTGACAGAGCACGACGCCAATGCGAAACGGCCGCAAAACGACTATGACCAGACCATGCGCCTCACCTCAGGCCTCAGGGCCCAGCCAGGCTGGTCTGCTGTCGAAATCGCCTGGGAGAACCTGGCCACCGACTTGCGTCCAGCGTTGCGTGAATTGGAGCAGGTGGCCAAGCTCATCGACGGCCTGGGCGGCCAACCGGACACCGAGCGCGACGAGCTATCGATGGCCCTGCGGACGCAACTCGCCCACGGCACAGAGATGGTGCTGGGCCTCGAGAAACTGCTGCTAGACCCAGATGAGGGCGGCATCTACTGGATCTCGACGGCGCGGCGCACGGCCGAAATCGTTCTACACAGCGCTCCACTGCATGTGGGCGACACCCTGCAGGAACGCCTCTTTAGCGAAAAGGCCTGCGTGATCCTCACTTCGGCCACGCTGCGAACCAACAACAACTTTGACTATATCAAAGAGCGCCTGGGTCTCGACGAACTGCTCGAGGTGGCTCTCGATTCGCCCTTTGACTACAAGTCTGCGGTGCTGCTCTATGTACCCAAAGACATCCCCGAGCCCAACGAACCCTACTATCAGCGGACTGTTGAGCAGGCCATCATCGATCTGGTGCGTGCCACAGAGGGGCGAGCGTTGGTGCTGTTCACCTCGAACAGCCAGCTGCAGGCCACCTATCGTGCCAGCCAGGGAGTGCTCGACCGCGATGGCATCATCGTGTACGGGCAGGGCATCGATGGTTCACGACGCCAGATCCTTGAGAACTTTCGTAACACGCCCAACTCGGTGCTGATGGGCACGCGCAGCTTCTGGGAAGGCATCGATGTGATGGGCGAGGCGTTGAGCTGCCTGGTGATCACGCGGCTGCCCTTTGCAGTGCCATCAGACCCTATCATCCTGGCACGCGCCGAGACGTTCGACAATCCCTTTGACCAGTACTATTTGCCCGACACCATCTTGCGCTTTCGACAGGGGTTTGGGCGCCTCATCCGTAGCAAAGAGGACTATGGCATTGTGGTGGTGCTCGACAAACGCATCATCACCAAGTCGTACGGGCAGACGATCTTGCGCTCTCTGCCCGGATGCACCGCTCGACAGGGCCCCCTGGCCACACTGCCAGAACTGGCACGTCGCTGGCTCAATCCATCGCTCCGCCAAAACAACGGTCAGTCGTAGCAGCGCCTAATACGGGATCTGCTCGTGCCCGCCAGTGAGCGGAACGAACGCCACAGCCATCAGGTCGCGCTGCTGGATATGCTCTCCGCGTCGCGTCACCAGCACCAGACGTTGCTCTCTACCCACGGCCCCCACGGGCAACACCATGCGCCCCTCGTTCGCCAGCTGTTCCACCAGCGGAGCCGGCACATGATCTGGTGCGCAGGTAACGATGATGGCATCATATGGGGCGTGCTCTGGCCAGCCATGGTAGCCATCGCCATAACGCAGTTCGACGTTGCGGTATCCCAGGCCGGCCAACCGCTCTCGTGCGACCTCGTGTAGCGCCAGAACCTGCTCTACGCTGAACACTTGCCCGGCCAACTCGGCCAGAACTGCCGTCTGGAATCCCGAGCCAGTGCCGATCTCGAGCACCCGAGCCTGCGGGTCGAGTTGCAGCAGCTCGGTCATCACCGCAACCATATAGGGCTGCGAGATCGTCTGTCCATAGCCGATGGGTAGAGGATGATCATTGTATGCCTGCGCCTGGTGGCGCGCATCGACAAAAAGATGCCTTGGCACCCTATCCATGGCCTGTAGCACCCGTGGATCTCGTATCCCTCGTTTGGCGAGGTCGTATCGTGGCATATGCGGCGTTACCTGCTCTCGAACCTGTGGACAACTCTGTTGAGTGACAGCCTTGCGGTAACAGAACAGCTATCGTAATAAGCGTGTCTTGTAGAGATCTAACTTGTTCATTCTCATTATAGTCTTATCTATAGTAGTCGTCGTAGGGGCTGGGGAAATGGGGATAAGGAATAGAGAAATACCATATATAGGCACTAATCGCCCTGCAATGCCCACATATTGTGCTTCGTACTACCCAGGCGCTGGGGACAGATCTGTGGATGGGTAATCTGTCGAATGAAGGTGTCGCCCAGATATTGTATGGTTGCGTCGAGCCACACAATAGCTAGGCGACA
>JAAYDS010000298.1 GCA_012729155.1 Chloroflexota bacterium
ATCTCTGAGGCCGGTGTCGATGACCCCGCCGTGGTTAAGGATGCCCTGGCCGCCATCACCTATGACGGCGTCTCTGGCACCATTACCTACGATGAACAGCATAACCCGATCAAGAACGCCGCCATCATCAAGATCGAAGGTGGCGTGCCCAAGTTCTTCAAGTCCGTCGCTCCGTAGCCAAGCACCACACGAACGGAGAGGACAGCAGCAGTGCTGTCCTCTCCATCATGGCTGAAAGAGCAAGATCGCTCCGCAACGAGAGGCAACGACATGAACAAAGCGATCGCGAGGACGGCGCTGCGCGGCCTCGTCTGGCTCATCTATGCCGCTCTCGCAGCAGGCATTGTCTGGGGCATCGCCTACCTGGTGCGGATCAATGGTCCGGTCTATTTCGTGCAATCAGTGATCGACGGGCTACGGCTTGGGTTCGTCTACGCACTCATCGCACTGGGCTATACCATGGTCTACGGCATCGTGAGGCTGATCAACTTTGCCCACGGTGACGTGTTCATGGTAGGCGCGTTCACCAGTTTCTATGCGATCTCGCGCTACGGCTGGGGGTTTGTGCCCGCCATCTTGCTGGCCATGATCGTGTGCACCCTCTTGAATGTCATCATCGAGCGCATCGCCTACAAGCCCCTGCGCAACGCGCCACGTATCGCCGCTCTTATTACCGCCATTGGCGTCTCCTTTTTCCTGGAATACTTTACGGCGCTCCGCTGGGTGTTTTCAGCCGACTATATCACCTACAAGCGACCGTTTGAGGTGGTGGTGTGGAACCTCAAGGGGGTGCTCATCACCAACATCACCGTGATCATCGTAGGCGTGACCATTGGTCTGCTGGTGCTGCTCCAGTTCATCATCAACCGCACCAAGATCGGCAAGGCCATGCGCGCCACTTCTGACGACAAGCCCGCCTCTCGGCTGATGGGCATCAACGTCGATGGCATCATCTCGCTCACCTTTGCCATCGGCGCGGCCCTGGCCGGTGCAGGTGGCGTTCTATATGCCATCGCATTCCCGCAGATCTGGACCTTCATGGGCATTATGCCAGGCCTCAAGGCCTTTGTAGCGGCTGTGCTGGGGGGCATCGGCAATATCCTGGGCGCTCTCGTGGGTTCGCTGCTCATGGGTACTGTCGACGTGATGGTGGTGAGCTTTGTGCCCAATGGCTCGCGGCTGCGCGATCTGTTCGCATTTCTGATCCTGATCATCGTCTTTCTCGTCAAGCCTACAGGCATCTTTGGCGAGACGCAGATCGAAAAGGTGTAGGGCGCGGCAATGAAAAGACGCTTTACGATCCCGACCTGGATCCCAACCTTGGTTTTTGCTGCCGCCATCTACCTGGCAGTGCGCTATGCAACCCAGACAGAGACCATCACTCGCTACTGGTACCAGGTGATCCAGTTTGCGGCCATCACGGCTATCAGTGCGCTGGGGCTCAACCTGATCTATGGGTTCAATGGCCAGTTTTCGCTGGGGCATGTAGGTTTCTATGCCATCGGCGCCTATGGCTCGGCACTGATCACCAAGGATTTCGGCCGTAACCCATGGAGCGGAGATCGCGTGGGGGCGCTATCGTGGATCATCGCGGCCCAGCTCGGCATTCTACTCGTATTGGCAGCCTTTCGCTACTTGCGCATCGGCAGACTGCGCCAGCGAGTTCGCTCCACGTTAGCCTCATCGCTCCAGCCGCACGAGTGCAATGTGATCTGCCTCCTGCTGACCCTCGCCATAACAGCGCTTATCCTGGCCGCTGGCTACTATGCCACCATCGGCCTACACTGGGTGGCCTATCGCCTCAATACGGCGTTGTACGCAGCCCTGCCGCAAAAGCTTGGTGTAGCGGTGAACTTTGCCGTTGCCATCTTGAGCGGCGGCACCATGGCTGCGCTGGTCTCCTATTTGGTGGGCCTGCCGCTGCTGCGTCTGGGCTCGGACTATTTCGGCATCGCCACCCTTGGCTTTGCCATCATGATGTACACCGCTCTGCAGAACTCGGACCTCGTCATTGAGACCATGAAGGGTGCCCGCGGCATGGTGGGCATACCCCCATACACCACCTGGACGTGGGCTTTTGGCGCCCTGGTGGTCTGTGCCATCATCATGCGCAACTTGATTCGTTCGAGCCAGGGCCGCGCCATCATCTCAGTGCGTGAGGACGAGATCGCGGCTCGTGCCATGGGCATCAATGTTGCTCAGCAAAAGGCGATGGCTTTTAGCTTTGGCGGCTTTTTTGCGGGCATTGCCGGAGCGTTATTTGCCCACCTCTATGGCTTTTTGCATCCGAGCAGCTTTAACATGATCAAGGGGTTTGATCCGCTGATCATCATTGTCTTTGGCGGGCTGGGCAGTATGACGGGCACCATTGTCGCGTCCATCGGGTTTGCGCTGCTTATCGAGGGCCTGCGTGTGATCTTGCCACAGGGCTTTGAAGACTGGCGTTTTGTGATCTATCCCATCCTGCTGCTGCTGGTCATGCTCTTGCGGCAAGAGGGATTGTTGGGCACCAGAGAATGGGGCTGGCTGCGCGCGCCGTTGCCCCCCGACCGTGATATCCCCGTGCCTCCCAGGGCGCTCGCCGCTCAGCGCGCCGGTGGCAACAACAGCGAGGAAGCCTGACATGACCGACCTCCAACCTGGCGCCAGCGGTGTGACCGCTTTCCTGGATATCCGGGACCTGACGATGCAGTTCGGTGGCCTGCGCGCCGTGTCGGAATTCACCATGGCTGTGCCCGAGCATGGGCTCTATGGGCTCATTGGCCCCAACGGCGCCGGTAAGACCACAGTTTTCAACATGGTCACTGGCCTCTATCAGCCTACAAGTGGCGAGATACACTTTGATGGCCATATCGTCAATGGCCTGCAACCCCATGAGATCACCCATCTGGGGATCGCACGCACATTTCAGAACATCCGCCTGTTCCGTAACCTGACCGTGCTCGACAATGTACGCATCGCCTATCATCAGCATGCAGGCTACGCTTTGCTCGAGGCAGTCACTCGCCTTGGCAGGTTTCGCCGGCAAGAGCGGCTGTTGACTGAGCAAGCTCAGGATTTCCTGGCGGTTTTTGGGCTGCATGATCGGCAGCTCGAGCTCGCCAAGAATCTGCCCTATGGCGAACAGCGGCGCCTCGAAATCGCGCGTGCCCTCGCAGCGCAGCCTCGGTTGCTGCTGCTCGACGAGCCGGCCGCAGGCATGAATCCTAACGAAACCGAGACGCTGATGCAGCTCATCCGGTTCGTGCACGACGAGTTCAACCTCACCATTCTGCTGATCGAACATCAGATGCGCGTGGTCATGGGCATCTGTGAGTGGATCACAGTGATGGACTTTGGTCAGGTGATCGCCCGCGGCACGGCAGACGACATCCAGAGCAATACCCAGGTGATTGAAGCCTATCTGGGCAAGCAGTTTGGAAAGGGGTTGACCTCTGATGCTGCTGCAAGTTGATGACATTCACGTCTCTTACGGCGCGATCCAGGCCGTGCAAGGCATTTCATTCGGCATCGAACAGGGAGAGATCGTCACCTTGATCGGTGCCAACGGCGCTGGCAAGAGCACCACGCTGCGCACCATCTCGGGGCTGTTGCGTCCCACTGCCGGCGACATCTGCTATCAAGACCGCAGCATCATCAAGACCTCGCCTGAGAGCATCGTCAAGTTGGGCATCTCGCAGGTGCCAGAGGGACGGCAGATCTTTGGCGGGCTGACCGTACGCGAGAACCTGGAGATGGGCGCCTACACCCGCAAAGACCGTCGCGAGATCGAGAACTCGATGGAACGGGTGTTCACCAGCTTCCCGAGGCTCAAAGAGCGGCTCAAACAAAAGGGGGGCACCCTCTCGGGCGGTGAGCAGCAGATGTTGGCCATGGGGCGAGGGATGATGTCGATGCCGCAACTCCTTCTGCTCGACGAGCCCTCGATGGGCCTTGC
>JAAYDS010000299.1 GCA_012729155.1 Chloroflexota bacterium
ACACGGCGGTAAAGGGCGTCAAAGGTGCGGTCGGCAAAGGAGGCGCAATGTGGCGTCAGCACCACATTGTCCATGGCGCAGAAGGGGTGGTCGGGTTCGATGGGCTCCGACTCGAATACATCGAGCCCCGCTCCGGCCATCTCGCCGGCCTGGAGGGCTGCCACCAGGTCGCCCTCAGCCACCACGGCCCCGCGACTGGTGTTGATAAAGTAGGCGCTGGGCTTCATGGCCTGGAAAAAGCTGCGGTCGATCATGCCGCGCGTCTTGGGGCCTAGCGGCAGATGACAGGAGACATAGTCTGAGGCTGCAGCAAGCTCGGTCAGGCTGTTGGCTCGCTCTACGCCATATTGCGCCAGCAGGTCATCAGTGACATAGGGGTCGTAGGCCAGGAGGCGCATTTCCATGGCTTTGGCGCGTACCGCTAGCGCTTGGGCGATATGACCAAAGGCGATCAACCCCAACGTCTCATCGTGGATGGTTCCCACCTGGCTGCGGTAGCGCCTTGTGGCCGCCCAGCCCTCGGTGCGAATGGCACGATCGTGCTGCAGCACACGTCGAGCGCAAGTGAGCAGCAGAGCGAGTGCATGGTTAGCCACTTCACGGATGCAAAAGTCGGGAAAGTTGACCGCCATGACACCATGGCGCGTGGCCGCTTCGAGGTCGATCGTATCGACGCCGATACCATACCGAATCACAGCGAGCAGCTGCGGTGCACCGGCAAAGACGGCCTCTGTATAGGGCTCACCAGAACACAGGGCGATGTCGGCATCCTTGACGGCTGCCAGCACCTCTTCGGGTGTGCGGCAACGGCCGCGCACGTGGAGCTGTATGCCGGGGACAGCAAGCACACTCCGTTCGATGGTGAGGGGGGCATCGGGAGTGGCGCCCGTGTGGACGATCGTTCGCATGCAGTGCCTCCGCTGAGACGTGATGCCAAGCATCATACAACGCATGGCCGCGATACGCCAGATGGATATACTCTGCTTGACGTGCACTCTCGCGCTGTGGTAAAAGAGGCGCAGTCCACAGACGCCGGGCGTCGAGCATACCCGAAAGGATAACGCCGCATGTCCAACGTACCGGTCGGGGCCTTTTCGCTGGTGTTGCATACTCATCTGCCCTATTGCCGCAAAGCCGGCATGTGGCCCCATGGTGAAGAGTGGATTCACGAAGCGCTGGCTGAGACCTATGTACCATTGCTCGATGCGCTCTATGCGCTGCGTGCCGAAGGGGTGCGCACTCGGCTGACGGTGAGCCTGACGCCGGTGCTCGTCGAGCAGCTGGCAGACCCCGACATCTGGGCTCATTTCGAACGTTACCTGGAAGACGAGCTCGAGGCGGCTGAGGCAGACCTGGCCCGCGCCAGATCGACCGGCGAGGCCGACCTGGCGCGCCTGGCGGCCTTTTATGTGCGCTTCTACGAGCGTGTGCGCAGTTTGTTCGTCGAGGTATATGGGCGCAACGTGGTGGCCGCCTTCAAGGCGCTGCAAGACGAAGGGCGCATCGAGATATCGACCAGCGCGGCCACGCACGGCTATCTGCCGCTGCTGTCGCGTGACGCATCCATCTATGCGCAGCTTAGGACGGCGATCGCTAGCTATGAGCGTCACTTTGGGCGGCGGCCCACGGCAATCTGGCTGCCAGAGTGTGCCTATCGCCCGGCCTATCTGGCTGGCGACGGCATTGTTCGACCTGCGCTGGAAGAGTTCCTTTCTGCCCAGGGTATCAAGGTTTTCTTTGTCGAGTCGAGCGCGATTGAGGGCGGCCGCAGCGCGGGCATCCGCGGTGGTCTGTTGCCGGGCGCCTATGAGGTGGCCCGCCGCCGCTATGTGCTCACCGGCAATGTTGAGGCCGAACTGCCCACGGGCCGAGGCACCACCTTCAAGGCCTACTATGCCCAGGGCAGCGAGCCACTTGCAGTGCCGCCGGTCTGTGTCATCGGGAGGAACAATCGCACCAGCATGCAGGTCTGGTCGGCTGATATGGGCTACCCCGGCGACGCAGCCTACCGCGAGTTTCACCGTAAGGACGAGGTGTCTGGCTTGCAGTACTGGCGGGTCACCGGGCCGCGCGTAGACCTGGGGCACAAAGCGTATTATGACCCCGACCTGGCTCTGGAGCGCGTGGCCAGCCATGCGGCGCATTTTGCCGAATTGGTGGCCGAAGAGGCGCGTCGCTATGCCGATCAGACGGGGGAGTTTGGCCTCGTGTCCTCACACTATGACACCGAGCTCTTTGGGCACTGGTGGTTTGAGGGCATTGAGTGGATCAAACAGGTGCTGCGCCACCTGGCCGCCGACGAGCGTGTGGCACTGACCACAGCGACCGAGTTTGTGGCAGACCACGCCAGCGGCGAGGTCATCACGCTGCCCGAGGGTTCGTGGGGCGCTGGCGGCACCCACTGGACCTGGGACAACCCCGATACGCACTGGATGTGGGAGCCGATCCACATGGCCGAGCGACGCATGGAGAGCATTGTGGCGCGCTACCCCTCGCCTTCAGACCAGGAGCGCTTGGTGCTTGCCCAACTGGCGCGAGAGTTGTTGTTGCTGCAATCCAGCGACTGGCCCTTCTTGGTGACTACGGGGCAGGCCAAGGAGTACGCTATTGAGCGCTTTGAGGCTCACGCGGCGCGCTTTGATGAGCTGGCCACAGGCCTCGAACAGGGCATGACTCGGGCCCTGATTGAGCGTGCGCACGAACTGTGGCAGGTGGACAACGTCTTTGCCGATATGGACCATAGTTGGTGGGCGGCCCGTCAGGGGCGCGCAGACTAGGCGCCTGGGCGGGCGCTCGCGATGAGGAGACGGCGTTGATCGCAGCGAGAGGACCACAATCGGGGCCGATGTACCGTCGGGTGGCAGACGATATCGTCATGCGCATCGATGCGGCTATCTGGCCGGCAGGCACCAAACTCCCTAGCGAGCGCGAGCTTTGTGCCGAGTACGACGTTAGCCAGATCACCGTGCGCAGGGCCTTGCGCGAGCTGACACACGATGGCCGTGTGTATAGCCGGCACGGCCTGGGCTGGTTCGTCGCCGAACCGCAAGACCGCGACGAGATGCTGCACGAGGTGGCGCTCGTCTTGCCACAGCTCGACCGCTTTGCCGCCGATCTGGTGGAGCGGCTGGCGCCGCTGTTGCGGCGCCGCGGAGCCGCCCTGCGACTGCATTTCGGCGCCACTGAAGAGGAACACGCCTCTGCCCTGCTGCGCGCACAACACAGTGGCGCAGAGGTCATCCTCGACCTGGTTGCTGGCCCCGAACAGGGCCTGGCCCAGAGCTATGCCCGCTGTCTACGAGAGCTCTCGGCGCCGGTGCTCTTTGTGATGCGCGAGGTGCCCAACCTGCGACGGCCCGCTGTGGTGCTGGATGAAGAGGGTGCTGTGTTGCGGCTCACCGAGCACGTGCTCAGCCTTGGCCACGAGCGTGCCGCCTATGTTGGCAGCGATCCCACTTCTCTGGGGGGCTGGCTGCGATATTCAGGCTTTGCTGGGGCGTTGTGGGGCAAGGGCCATGAACTGCCGCTCGATTGGGTGTTTGATTTCGAGACCGGCGAGCAAGATGAGGAGCAGCGTCTGGTCGAGGTCTTTGGGCAGAGCTACCGCCCTACAGTGGTGGTGTGCTCGTCTGATCTCTATGCTGCCCGAACCATGAACGTGCTCGATCAGGCTGGGCTGCAGTGCCCTAACGACGTAGCGGTGGTGGGCCTGGGAGACTTTGAGTTTGCCCCCTGGTTGCCCAGCCCGCTGACCACCTACGCCTTTGACGTTGAGGGATTTGTCGAGGCCGCGGCCGCCCGCACCCAGGACCTCATTCTGGGGCGAACGGCCGATAGTATCAAGATCGGTGGACGCCTGGTGGTGCGGCAGAGTTGTGGCGCGGGACTGCGCAGCACGCTACACCTCGCCGAGAGCCAGTACTAGGAGCAATCATGAGCACTCTACCACGACGCACGCTGGGCGATACAGGGCTGCAGGTCTCGCAATTGGGGCTCGGTGGCTTTCATCAGGTCGAAATCGGCCAGTCTCTGGTGACACAGATCGTCGACCGCTATCTTGAGGCTGGCGGCAACTATGTCGAGACCGCACGTTCTTATGGCGGTGGTGTGTCTGAGATCAAGCTCGGCCGTGCGTTGCAGGGCCGACGTCATCAGGTGGTGTTGGCTTCAAAGACGGGACAGCGCGATGCCGAGGGCGCCTGGCGCGAGATCAATGAGACGCTACAGGCTCTGGGCAGCGATCACCTCGATCTGCTGCTCTACCATGGCATCAATGACCTGGAGACGCTCGACCGGCTGGCAGGGCCAGGTGGCGCCGCCGAATCGTTCGCGCGTGCGCGCGAAGAGGGCCTGGTGCGGTTTGTAGGTGCCAGTTCGCACTGGCCGCTGGTGTTGATCCCAGCCATGGAGCGCCTCGAGCTGGATGCGGTGATGCACTGGGTCAACTACCTGGTCACCTGCAACTATCCCGAGATTTATGCCCGCGTGGCGCCTGCTGCGCGGCAGCGCGGCTGCGGCATTATCGGCATGAAGCCGCTGGGCGATGGCTACCTCTATCGCTCGGTCGAGCCAGCCTTCACCTATGCGTTGGCGCAAGAGGTGGACGTATTGGCCTGCGGCTTTAATTCTCTAGAGATGCTCGAGGCCGACATCGCGGCGGTGATGGCCTGGGAGCGCCCCAGCGATGCCGCGTTGCAGCAGATTCTGGCAGACGCCCCCGAGTTGGGCGATTACGTCTGTCGGCAGTGCGGCGCCTGTCATCTGCCCGAGGCCGATCTGCCGCGCGTGTTCGAACTCGAGGGCAAATTCGACCAACAGATGATCGATGGTCGGCCCACCGACGCGCCTGACTATGCGCTGCGTCAACGCCTCAACAACTGGTTCGACAATCGTCAGCGCGCCATCGAACTCTACAAGCCGCTGTGCTCGCGCGTGCAGGCGTTGCTCGAGCAGAATGCGACGCTGCCCGCCTGCCCCTATGGCATCGATCTGCGCTATAAACTACGCATGGCTCATGCCAAGCTGGCGGGCTCGGGCAAGTTCCCTGCCGGCGAATTCCACTTCTAGAGTGCTCTTTTGTCCCATCGCCTTGCAGGGTTATAATGCGTCAACATCACGCTAGAGGAGCGCGTACGTGCCTGCAGCCAACCAGGCCAAGTCTCTGCTGATCAAACCCGCATCGGGCGACTGTAACCTCAACTGCACCTACTGCTTTTATCATGCGCGGCCCGATGACCCCTATCGGGCACAGGCGCGGCACCGCATGAGCGCCGAGGTGCTCGATGCCCTCATTCGACAGGGCATGGCGCTAGACCGTCGCCAAGCTACCTTTGGCTGGCAGGGGGGCGAGCCCACCCTGTGCGGGCTCGAGTTCTTTGAGAAGGTCGTCGAGCTACAGCAGCGCTACGGGTCGGCGGGGCAGGCAGTGAGCAATGGCCTGCAGACCAATGCTTTGCTGCTGGATCGAGACTGGGCTCGTTTTCTGCGGCGCTATCACTTTTTGCTCGGCATCAGCCTCGACGGGCCTGCCGAGTACCATGACCGATATCGGCAATACACCAATGGTGGGCCAACGCATGCGCGAGTGATGGAGCACATCGCGCTGCTCGCAGACCAGCGCGTCGAGTTCAATATCCTCACGGTTGTCAACAACGTCACTGGAGACCATGGCGCCGAGGTGTTCGACTGGCTGCTCGATCAAGGTTTTGCTTTTTTGCAGTTCATCCCCTGTGTTGAGGTTGATCCAGCCACCGGGCAGCTGACCGAATTCTCGGTGTCTCCCGAGCAGTTCGGCGACTTTCTCTGCGCCGTGTTTGATCGCTGGTACAATGGCGGCAATCCGCAGGTATCGGTGCGGGATTTTGAGGCTGTTCTGGCTGTCTACCTGGGGCAAGAGGCAACGATGTGCTGCTACCAGGAACGCTGCGGCAGCTATGTCGTCGTGGAGTACAATGGTGATCTCTATCCGTGTGATTTCCTCGTGCGCGACGACCTCTATCTAGGCAATCTCCTCGAGACGCCTCTGAATGAGGTGTTTGCTGGCCCTGGCCTCGCAAGATTTGCCGGCTGCAAGGCAAACCCGCGGCCGGAATGCCAAGTGTGTCGTTGGCTACCCCTCTG
>JAAYDS010000007.1 GCA_012729155.1 Chloroflexota bacterium
CAAAGGAGGGCGCCATGGGTAGTGCCGCCACCGTGACCATCGATCAGGTGGTGTTGATGGCCCTCATCTTGGGCGTGTTTGGGGTGCTTGGGTTCAGGCGCGGTGCCAACCGTGAACTGGTCACACTGGTGGGCATCGCCATCGCGTTTGTATTGTTGACGCAGCTATCGGATGCTATTGTGCCCATCGTTAACAAGCTGCACCGTATGGGGCGGTTCGTTGTGCGCGGGGGGCTGTTAGCAGACGATCCCACCGTCGTGTGGGGAGAGGTCAAGAACCTGCCCATGCTGGTCAGCAGTGAGGACCATCGCCGCAACCTGGCGACGCTGCTATTTGCCTTGCTGGTGGCAGTGTCTTACATTGCTGGGTCTCGCGCAGCGGCAGATGGGGGCAACTCGCTGTCGCGGATATTGGGGCTGGTGCTTGGGGCCGTCAACGGCTTTATCATCGCCAGCTACCTGTTCCGCTATGCTCTGGTTGCCACCAAGGCCACCATCGAGCTTTCGAGTGGGGCGATGCGAGAGACGGTAATGAGCGGTCAAACCGTCGGCAAGATCATCGTGGCACTGGTGCTCGCGTTGATCGCCCTCGGGCTGTACGGCGCCTCGCGCAGGCGCTCATCGTGAGGAGGGCGCGATGGCTCCGATAGAGGTGTTTTTCGGTGCGCTGGTGGTGATGTTTGGCCTGGTGGGCCTGGTGCGGGGCTTTTTGCGAGAGCTGGGCGTCACCATGGTGATGGTGTTCGCGCTGTTCTTCTTGAGCCTGGTTGATGGCACAGTGACGCGAGGCATGGAGCGGCTAATCGCGCTGTTTGGCCTCAAGACCGATGCGGGCTCGGTGGCGCTCTACACCTGCTGGCTCTACTTGGGCGTCATCATGGTGGCCGCCTTTATCTCTTACCAGGGCGAGACGCTCTCGTTTGCCGGCAATAACCCTCCAGGTACTTTTGGCCTGATGCTGGGGCTGGTGCTTGGCCTGGTCAATGGCTACCTCATCGCTGGGTCGCTGTGGCACTTTATGGATCGCTTTGGCTACCCCATCTCATGGTTGGGCTTTTCGGCCGACAGGCTGTCGCCTTTGGCCGGCAAACTTGTGCCCATGCTTCCCAGTGCGTTTCTGGGGCAAGATGTGCTGCTGGGGCAGAGCATGCTGCTTTACCTCAGCATCGTGCTGTTGGCCTTTCGGGTGATACGCTGATGGCGTCACCATTTCCTGTGCGCATTGATACATTGCCTCGCCGCCTGCACCTGGTGGGCATTGGGGGCAGCGGCATGTCGCCTATTGCGCGGGTGCTGTGTCAGCGCGGGCATGTGGTCACCGGTTCCGATCTGCAGGCGAGCGCGCTCACGCGCGAGCTCGAGGCACTGGGGGCGCGCGTGTATGTGGGTCACCGGGCCGAACAGGTTGGAGATGCTGATTTGGTGATGGTCTCGTCAGCGATCCCCTGGCACAATGTAGAGGTGCGGGCAGCGCGCGAGCGGGGCATCCCGGTGCTCGAGAGGCGGGGGTTCATCCAGGCTTTGTTGGCAGGGCATCGTACGTTGGCGGTAGCTGGGACGCACGGCAAGACGACCACCGCTGCCATGACGACGCATATTCTGCAGAGCGTTGGTCTGGAGCCGTCTTACATCGTAGGCGGTGTGTTGGCCAACACCGGGCACAATGCCGAGGCTGGCGGCGGCGACTGTTTTGTAATCGAGGCCGATGAATACGAGCGTATGTTCCTGGGGCTAGAGCCCTGGGTGGCAGTGATCACAAACATCGAGATGGATCATCCCGACTGCTTTAGCGACCTGGACGACGTGCGAGCAGCCTTTGTTGCCTTTGCGCAGCAGGTGCAGCCAGGCGGGCTATTGGTGGCCTGCGGCGATGATCCGCAGGTGCGCCTGGCCGTTTCGGCTATAGACGTGCCGGTGGTGCTGTATGGTGAGAACCAGGCGAACCACGCGGTGGTGAGCGATGCCGTTGCCCTTGGGCAAGAAGGGCTCACATTCGTGCTGACCGTCGATGGCGAGAAGGTGGCCTGCAGTCTGCCGCTTTCGGGGCGGCACAATGTACTCAACGCGAGCGCGGCGCTGCTGGTGGCTCGAGCCGTGGGCGTGCCGCTCGAGCACGCTGCAGCACAGTTGTGCAGCTACCGTGGTGTGCAGCGCCGCAGCGAGTTCAAGGGGCAAGCAGGCGGGGTGCTGGTCATCGATGACTATGCGCACCACCCCACGCAGCTGCGCGCCACTATTGCGGCCATGCGCGAACGCTATCCGGGTCGTCGGCTGATCGCGCTTTTTCAGCCGCATACCTACAGTCGCACGCAGGCGCTCTTTGACGAGTACGCCGCCAGCTTTGGCGTTGCGGACCTGGTGCTGGTGCTCGATGTCTACCGTGCGCGCGCCAAAGAGGTGCCGACCGTTGGCGCGGCCGAGCTCGTGGCGGCGATGGCTCACCACGGCGCCAGCCATGTGCCCGATCTCGAGGCAGCCGAAGCCTGGCTACTCTCTAACGTGCAGCCGGGCGATCTGGTGCTGACGCTGGGCGCTGGCGATGGCTATCTGGTCGGCGAGCGCCTGCTGGCGCGTCTGGCAGAGGGCGAGCAACGGTGAGCGCACAAGAGCAGTTTGTGAAGCGGCTGGAAACGGATTCGCCGCATTTGGCGGTACAGCGTGCTGCGCCGCTGGCGCCCTACACCTCGTTTGGCATCGGTGGGCCTGCCGACCTGCTGGTGGTGGTCGAGAGCGTCACCGATCTCGCGCAGGCGGTGCAGTTCGCCAACGCGACGCGTGTGAATTGGATGGTGTTGGGCTCTGGCAGCAATGTACTGGTGGCCGATGAAGGCATTCGTGGGTTGGTGATCATCAATGCAACGCAAGGCTTCGAGATTGACCAGAATGGCCTGCTGGTGGCTGCCTCAGGCGTGATGCTCTGTGAGCTGGCTCGTTGGGCCGTAGACGAGGGTTGGGGCGGGCTGCAGTGGGCAGTTGGCATACCGGGCACTCTTGGCGGCGCCACGGTGGGCAATGCCGGCGCCTATGGTGGCTCGATGGCCGGCATTGTGTGCTGGGCGCGGGTGTTGCGCAGCGATGGCAGTATCGCACAAGTGCCGGTCGAGGCGCTGGGCTATGGCTATCGTACCAGCGCTCTCAAGCGCGAGCACGCGCGCGATGGGCGCTCGCTGGTGCTTGAGACTGCGATGCAGCTCGAGAGGGGCGATGCCGGCGCTTTGGCGGCCGAGGCCGCAAGCTATGATGCTCGACGCGAGGCCAGCACGCCGCGCGGCCGCTGCGCGGGCAGTGTTTTCAAGCGCACCGCGCACTACCCGGCTGGGTACCTCATCGACAGAGCGGGCCTCAAGGGGATGACGGTGGGTGGCGCTCAGGTCTCACCGGTGCATGCCAATTTCCTGATGAATACAGGGGGCGCAACGGCGCGGGATATGCGTTGTCTGATCGAGCGGCTGCAGCGGCGCGTGTGGCTGCTCTATGCACACCATCTAGACCCAGAGATCGAGTTTGTGGGAGACTGGCATTGGCAAACAAGTTGCACAGAGGTGGGCCTGTGAAGCCACGGGTGGCCATTATCGCTGGTGGCAAGAGTGGCGAGCATGAGGTTTCTCTGCAGAGCGCCCGATCGGTTCTGGCCGCGCTGGACCGCGACAAGTATGAGGTCGTGGTGGTGGGTGTGACCAAGCAAGGTCGCTGGATCGCCGCGGACGACGCACTCGAACTGCTCGAAGGCGAGAAGGCTGAGGTTCGTGATGCGGCACAGGTGTCGCTGGCTACACAGGGACGGCGTGAGCTTGTGCCTGGCATCAGCGAGCATCCCTTTCCGCAGGTAGATGTGGTCTTTCCAGTGATGCACGGCACCTACGGCGAAGACGGCACCGTGCAAGGGTTGCTCGAGCTGGCCGGGCTGCCTTATGTGGGCGCAGGTGTGCTCGGGTCCGCTCTGGGGCTCGACAAAGTCACCCAGAAGAATGTGCTCGAGGCCAACGGCCTGCCGGTGGTTCCCTATCAGGTGGTGCTACGCAGCCGCTGGCAGCGCGAGCGCGAGGCAGTGCTGCACGGGGTGTTGGACCAGCTTGCGCTGCCGCTGTTTGTCAAGCCCTCTTGTGGGGGCAGCTCGGTGGGGTGCTCCAAGGCGCATAGCGAGGCTGAGCTGGCCGCCGGACTCGACCTGGCGGCGCGCTTTGGCCGCAAGCTGCTCGTCGAGACGGCTGTAAACGCCCGTGAGATCGAGTGTAGTGTGTTGGGCAACGATGAGCCCTGCGCTTCAGTGCTCGGCGAGGTGCTGCCTGGAAACGAGTTCTATGACTATCGTGCCAAGTATATCGATGATAACTCGACGCTGTGCATACCCGCGGCGCTTGACGCCGCGTTGACGGCGCATATTCGCGAGATGGCTGTGCGGGCGTTTGTGGCGATCGACTGCGCGGGCATGGCGAGGGTGGACTTTTTCGTCGACCGTGAGACCAGTGCGGTATATGTCAACGAGCTGAACACCATCCCAGGTTTCACACGGATCAGCATGTACCCCAAGTTGTGGGAAGCGAGCGGCCTATCCTACCCGCGGCTCTTGAACCGTCTGATCGAGTTAGCGGTGGAGCGACATCGCGAGCGTTTGGCAACAGAGACCGATTACGGCTACGATCATTAAAGGTGCAAAGGGCAGCGAATGAAGAGCTCGAACAGAAACAGAGCCTTGCGGTCGCAAAGCCGGCTGGGATACCAGGCCAGCGAAGCGCCGCTCGAGCAGTTCGAGTCGGTGCCTGGCCGTATCGGCGCGGTGGCACACCGTCTGCCAGGGTTGCTGTTGCTTGTGCTGGGCATGGTGATGGTGAGACACCTGCTGGCCACCGAACGCTTTCAAGTGAAGGTTGTAGAGGTTACCGGGACGCGGATGCTGGCGCCCGATCAAGTCCGCGAGAGCGTTGGCTTGCTCGGTGATAGCGTTTTTGGGGTGAACGAGAGCACGATTGAGCGCGCACTGCTTGATCAATACGCCTGTCTCGAGGGCGCGCGCGTGCGCTGTCGGTTGCCGGCCACCTGTCGGGTGAGTGTCTCTGAGATCGCCGAGGTGCTGGTGTGGGAGCAGGGCGGCGAAGCGTGGTGGGTGTCGCTTGAGGGGCGTGTGCTGGGGCCTGCTGCTGCAGTGAGCGATGCCCCTCGGTTGGTGAACAGCGGTTCGCGGCTCGAGCCGCGAGATGGCTATCTGGTGGGAGTGCCATGGCTGTACGCCTATGAGGCAAGCCTGGCGCTGGCGGGCGTCTATCGGCTCGAGTATCTTGCAGGCTACGGCCTGCTGGTGCGCATGGGAGCGGAGGGCATGCCTGTCTATCTCGGCGCTGGCGGCGACGTAGCCACCAAACTCGAGTTGGCGGCTGACGTGATCGCCGAGGCGGAGAGACGTGCTTTGAACATCACATACATAGACTTGCGCAGCACATCGCGACCTGTCGTGGGTGGGCTGTAGGGGGAGGCCAACGTGGCATCAGACCGTATCATTGCCGCCATAGATATCGGAACAACCAAGATATGCGTTCTAGTCGGCAGGGTCACGCAGGGGCGGCCGATCCAGATTCTGGGGACGGGCATCATGCCCGCCAATGGTCTGAGCAAAGGCGTAATCACTGATATCGAGCAAGCGAGCGAGTCCATCCGTGAGGCGATCCGCAAGGCAGAGCGCCCCTCGGGCTATACGATCCGCAACGCCTATGTGAGCGTAGGCGGCGCCCATATTGGCTCGCAGAATTGCGATGGTGTTGCGGCCATCGGGCGTGGCGACCGGCCGATCATTCGCGATGATCTCGATCGCGCTCTTGAAAATGCCCGTGCCATTCCGCTGTCGCACAACCGGCAGATTCTGCACTCGATCCCGCGCGAGTACACGATCGACGAGCAGCGCAATATCAAGAATCCGCTGGGGATGATCGGGTACCGGCTCGAGGTCGAGGCGCATGTCATCACTGGCTCGCGCACGGCCATCCAGAACATTGTGCGCTGTGTTGAGGATAACAATGTGCAGACGGCCGAAATCGTGCTTCAGCCGCTGGCCTCGTGTGAGGCGGTGCTGACCGATGATGAGCGCAGGCAAGGTGTGGCGTTGATCGACATTGGCGGGGGCACCACTGACCTTGCTATCGTCTTTGGCGGCGGCTTTTGGGAGACGAAGGTCTTTCCGGTGGGGGGCAATCACATCTCGAATGATATCGGATGGGCGCTGCATGTGCCCTTCCCGGCGGCCGAGGATGCCAAGGTGCGCTATGGGCATGCTGTGGCTTCAGAGGTGCCCGAGAGCGATATGCTGGAGATGCCTGTCTTTGGCGGAGAGGGACACCAGCGCTTTTCGAGGCGGCAGCTCTGTCAGCTGGTCGAAGAGCGGGTCACCGAGATGTTTGAGATGGTGCACAAGCACGTGCATGATGTGGGCGTGGCAGACTACCTGGCGGCGGGCATCGTGCTGACGGGCGGCTGCTCTGATCTGAGCGGCATACGCACGGTAGCTGAACGTGTCTTTGGGATGCCCGTGCGACTTGGCTCGCCGCAGAGTATGGCGGGGCGTTTCGAGTCGCTGACCAATCCCAAGTTTGCCACAGCGGTGGGCCTGCTAGAGTGGGGCCGAAAGAAAGCTCTGGCCGAGCCTACGGTGACGCCAGAGGGCGAGGCTGGGCCAGATGGTGGTTTTTGGTGGTGGTTACGCAGTGCGCTGAACCGGCTGGCGCCATAGGGCGGCGAAGACAAGGAGGCGGTGATGGATAAGCTAACCAGATTGAACACAGACCATCGTGTCAGCATCAAGGTGGTAGGCGTCGGCGGTGGTGGCTGCAATGCGGTTGATCGCATGGTGCAGAGCGGGCTTGAGGGCGTCGAGCTGCTGGCCATGAACACCGATGTACAGACGCTGGAGCAGTCGCTCGCGGCCAACAAACTGCCTCTGGGCCCCAGCGTGACCAACGGTCGAGGCGCCGGCGGCGATCCTGGCCTGGGCCAAAAGGCCGGTGAGGAGTCATATGAGCAGATCAAGGACGCCCTCAAGGGCGCTGAGATGGTGTTCATCACCGCGGGCATGGGCGGAGGCACTGGCACAGGCGCGGCGCCAGTGGTGGCCGCTGCAGCTATGGAACTTGGAGCGTTAACGGTCGCCATCGTCACGACGCCCTTTGGTTTTGAGGGTGCCCGTAAGATGACCCTGGCTCGCGAGGGGCTACAGCATCTGGCGCAGAAGAGCGACACACACATTGTGGTGCCCAATCAGAGATTGCTCGAGATCTTGCCGCGCAACGTGGGCTTCAAAGATGCCTTTTCGAAGGCAGACGAGGTGCTGCATCAGGGCGTCGAGGGTGTGACGCGCCTGGTGACGGGCGCTGGCATCATCAACGTTGACTTTAACGATGTGAGCGCCATCATGCGGGGCGGCGGCCGCGCCCTGATGGCCATTGGCAGGGGAAGCGGCGAGACACGCGCCATCGATGCAGCCATGTCGGCCATCGATAACCCGCTGCTCGAAGCCAGCATCGACGGCGCTAGCCGCGTGCTGATGCACATCAAGGGTGGCGCCGACATGTCGCTCCACGAGGTGACCGAGGCGGCGAACGTCATCCACGAGCGTATGGACGGTGAGGCGAACGTGATCTGGGGCGCAGCGACTCAGGACGAGATGGATGGCAATATGGAGCTGATCCTGATTGCCACGGCCTTTAGCGAACGTGGCGACGGGCGCCCGGTGCCGACACGCACCAGCGCCAGCTCCCAGTTGGCCAAGGGCAAGTTCGACCTGGGCGCTCTGGGGCTAACGCCCGAAGACGTCAGGCCGAGCGCTCGGCCGCGCCGCTGAGGCCCAACATATGAACTGCCCGTTCTGTGGTAACGACACCTCGCGCGTGGTCGATACGCGCGAGGTGGGCGATGCCATCCGCCGCCGCCGCGAGTGCCTCAAGTGTTTGGAGCGCTTTACAACGTACGAGCACATCGCCAAGACCAATCTGATGGTGGTCAAGCGCGATGGCCGTCGAGAGCCCTTTGACCGCCAGAAGCTCTTTGAGGGCATCCGCCTGGCCTGCACCAAACTACCCGTGCCTACGCAGGCCATCGATGAGCTGGTAAGCGATATCGAAGCCAACCTCTATCGCCTGGGCAGGCCTGAGGTGCCCAGCAGGACGATCGGTGAGATGGTCATCGAGCGGTTGCGCGAGATCGACCACTTGGCCTACGTACGCTTTGCCTCGGTGTACCGGTCGTTCCCTGATCTAGAGACTCTCAAGCATGTCGTCGATGACCTGTTGGAGCGCAGAGACGAACCCTAGACGCCCATGCCGTAATGCAGATTTGACGAGGCATTGACTCGTGATATAATCAAGAGCCAATGTCGAATGGTAATTTGCCCCATTGTGCCCAGATGAACCCAGACGGAGCGGCCGGGCGTATGGCCCATGACGTCTGGGCCGCGGGTGTAGCCTTGCTGAACCCTCTCTGCAATCGGCCATCCAACTTTCTGCGGTGATAACGGGCTGTAAGGCCTCTATAAGGAGACGCAGAGCTTATGGCAGTCTTGGGAACCGTACGCGCGCTCACCGATGTTGCGCCTCGCCGCGCCTCTCGCAAGTCGTATGCACGTATCCCGCTGGTCATGGAGACCCCCGACCTCATCCAGACACAGATCCAGTCGTTCGCCTGGTTCCAGGAAGAGGGGCTGCGCGAGCTGCTGGACGAGATATCGCCCATCGTCAGCTTTAACAAGAACCTCGAACTGCACTTTCCTGGCAATGATCAGACGATCAACGAAGAGTTTGGTTTGAGCTATCGCTTCGAGGAGCCCACCTACACCGAAGACGAGTGTCGCGATCGCGAGGCCACCTATGCGGCGCCGCTCTACGTCAAGGTGATGCTCTATAACCGCGAGACCGACCAGCCCATTGTGCAAGACGTGTACATGGGCGACTTTCCGGTGATGACCAAGAACGCTACCTTTATCATCAACGGTGCCGAGCGCGTGGTGGTGAGTCAGCTCATCCGATCGCCAGGCGCTTACTTTACCGTTGAAGAAGACCGCACCACGGGGCGCCAACTCTGTTTTGCCAAGCTCATCCCCGACCGGGGGGCCTGGCTGGAGTTCGACACTGCCAAGCGAGACATCATCTCGGTCAAGGTCGATCGCAAGCGCAAGATCCCTGTGACGGTGCTGCTGCGCGCAGTGGCCATGGTCTCTGATGGGTTGGACGACGTGCCGCTCAACGAGGGCACCGACGAAGAGCTGCTGGCGCTCTTTGCCGAGGTAGACATTGATCCTGAGCATCCCTTTATCCAGTCTACCCTGGCGCACGACCCGACCAAGAACGCCGAAGAGGCGCTTCAGGAGTTCTATCGTCGCATGCGCCCGGGAGACCCGGCCACGCTTGATAATGCGCGCGCCTATCTCGAAGGGTTGCTGTTTGGTCCCCGTCGCTATGACCTGGGGCGGGTTGGTCGCTACAAGCTCAGCCGCAACCTGGGCACGGGCTTGCCAGATACACACAGGACGCTCAGCAAAAAGGACCTGGTGGCCATCGTTCGCCACATCATCGAGGTGAACAACGGCGCCGCCTATGCCGACGATATCGACCACCTGGGCAACCGACGCATCAAGACGCTCGGCGAGCTGATCCAGAACCAGCTGCGGGTGGGCTTTTTGCGTATGGAGCGCGTGGTTCGCGAGCGCATGAGCATTCGCGACCCAGATCAACTCTCGCCCATCTCGCTCATCAATGTGCGACCGGTGGTGGCTGTGCTGCGCGAGTTCTTTGGTGGCAGTCAGCTCTCGCAGTTTATGCAGCAGACCAACCCTCTCGACGAGTTGACGCACAAGCGCACCCTCTCGGCCCTGGGGCCTGGCGGACTCAAGCGTGACCGTGCTGGCTTTGATGTGCGCGACGTGCACCACAGCCACTATGGGCGTATTTGCCCGCTCGAGACACCAGAGGGCCCGAACATCGGTTTGATCGGTCGCCTGGCCATCTTTGCGCAGGTGAACGCTTACGGCTTTGTAGAGACGCCGTACCGCAAGGTGCAGCGCATCGCTGAGAACAAGCCCGAGGTGCTGCTGGGGCGTGCCTTGCGCGAGCAGGTCGTCGATACCGAGACCGGTGAGGTAATCGCCGATAGCGGCGCTATCATCGATGCTGAACTGGCCGAGCGCCTTGCCAGGCTCGATCGCGACTCGTTCCGTGTGCGGCCCTACGTCACCGGCGAGGTCGAGTACCTGTCGGCGGATGCCGAGGACCGCTACACCATTGCCCAGGCCAACTCGGACACCGACGATCTGGGCCAATTTGTCGATGAGCGCGTTTCAGCGCGCTACTATGAAAAGTTCCTGATCGAATCGATCGATCGTGTCAGCTACATGGATGTCTCTCCGCAGCAGATCGTTGGCGTGTCGGCTGCGTTGATCCCCTTCCTCGAGCATGACGATGCCAACCGCGCGCTGATGGGCTCGAACATGCAGCGCCAGGCGGTGCCGCTGCTGCGCTGCGAGGCGCCGGTGGTGGGTACGGGCATGGAGTATGCCGCCGCTGAGGACTCGGGCCAGGTGATTGTGGCCGAGGATGATGGCGAGGTCATCAGTGTAACGGGCGATCGCATCATCTTGCAGACACAAGACGGTGTGCGCCGGTACGATCTGCGCAAGTTCGATCGGTCTAACCAGTCAACCTGCATCGACCAGCGGCCGATCGTCTCCAAGGGCGATATCGTCAGCAAGGGCGATGTGTTGGCCGATACGATGTCCACCGAAAACGGCGAGCTGGCCTTGGGCCAGAATGTGCTGGTGGCGTTCATGTCTTGGGGTGGTGGCAACTATGAGGATGCCATCTTGGTGAGCGAGCAGGTGGTGCGTGACGACAAGTTTACGTCAGTGCACCTCGAAAAGCACGAGATCGAGGCTCGTGATACCAAGCTGGGGCCCGAGGAGATCACCCGTGACATCCCCAACGTGGGCGAAGAGGCTCTGGCCGATCTGGATGAAGAAGGCATCATCTACGTGGGCGCCGAGGTGGGGCCTGGCGACATCCTGGTGGGCAAGATCACGCCCAAGGGAGAGACCGAACTGACGCCCGAGGAAAAGCTGCTGCGCGCCATCTTTGGTGAAAAGGCGCGTGACGTGCGTGACTCTTCGCTTCGGCTGCCGCATGGCGAAGAGGGCACCGTGGTAGACGTGCGCGTGTTCACGCGCGACGAGCATCGTGATCTGCCTGCGGGCGTCGAAAAGGCGGTGCGCGTCAGTGTGGCGCAACGGCGCAAGCTGACAGAGGGCGACAAGATGGCCGGGCGACACGGCAACAAGGGTGTCATCTCGCGCGTCGTGTCCATTGAAGACATGCCCTTTATGCGCGATGGGACGCCCGTCGAGCTGGTGCTGAACCCGCTGGGCGTGCCAGGGCGTATGAACGTGGGGCAGATCCTCGAAACACACCTGGGCTGGGCTGCAGCGAGGCTCGGGTTCCGTGTGCAGTCGCCGGTATCTGATGGCGCTACCGAAGATGAGATCGCGGCCGAGCTGGCGCGCGCCTGGATCGTCGACCGCGCTTGGTCTGACCTGGCCCGGCGGACCTGGCAGTGGGTGCGCGAAAACGAGATCGACACCACCTATCTGCGTGATGACGCCGTGGCGTATGGGCTCTATCTGGGAGACTACCTCAGCCGCGAGGGCGTAGACCACGACGAGATCGAGACCATCCTGCTGAGTTCGGTGCGTTCGCGTCGCACCTGGGCGGCCTGCTGGCTGAATGAGCACGGCTATGACCCCGATGCGCTGATGGTCTACGAGGATTCAGAGATGGACCGTTTTGAGCGGCCCGCCGCCGATGCCATGGTCACCGAGGCATGTCTGCGCTTTTGGCTGGCCGACCAGGCCAAAGACACAACAGGGCTCGATCGGCAAGAGGTGGAGAGCCTCGCGATCGAGGTGGGCCGAGAAAGGACCTTGCCTTTGCCCACGACGGGCAAGGTGACCCTGTATGATGGGCAGACTGGCGATCCCTTTGATCAGCCCGTCACAGTGGGTGTGATCTACATGCTCAAGTTGGCTCACCTGGTGCAAGACAAGGTGCACGCGCGCTCAACTGGGCCTTACTCATTGGTGACGCAGCAGCCTCTGGGCGGCAAGGCGCAGTTCGGCGGCCAGCGGTTTGGTGAGATGGAAGTATGGGCCCTCGAGGCCTATGGGGCGGCTTATACGCTGCAAGAGATGCTGACCATCAAGTCAGACGACGTCATCGGCCGCGTCAAGACGTACGAGTCGATCGTCAAGGGCGAGCCGATCACGGGGTTTGGCATTCCCGAATCGTTCCGTGTGCTCATCAAAGAGATGCAGGCGCTTGGCCTGGCGGTTGAGGTAACCAATGACCAAGGCGAGCGCATGCAGTTTGGTCGTGGTGAGACTATCGAGGTGCTGCCCAATCTGGGCTTTGGCCTGGGCTTTGGTCCCTCGTCGTGATGTAGACTGATCTGGAACGGGCGCCTTGCCCTCCTGCGAGGCGCCCGTTTCTGTCATCAACGGGAAGGGACTGCGGTGCCAGAGCAGTGTTTGACAGCGCTGGTGCTCCATGCTAAAATGCGTCGCTGTGAGTCAAGAGATAGTGCTGGGAGGAGACCCTTGCCGACGATCAACCAGCTAGTCCGGAAGGGGCGCAAGCCCTCGTCTCAAAAGAGCAAATCGCCTGCTCTGCAGTTCACGTTCAACTCGCCCAAGGGGCGTTTGCTGGAGGCCAAAACTGGCTCTCCGCAAAAGCGTGGCGTCTGCACGCAGGTTCGCACCATGACACCAAAAAAGCCCAACTCGGCGCTACGCAAGATCGCCCGTGTGCGTCTTTCTAATGGCATCGAGGTGACGGCCTACATTCCGGGTGAGGGGCACAACCTGCAAGAGCACTCTGTTGTGCTCGTTCGCGGCGGTAAGGTTCGCGACCTGCCAGGTGTGCGCTATCACATCGTGCGGGGCACGCTGGATGCGGCCGGTGTCAACGGCAGGAGCCGTGGTCGTTCGCAATATGGGACCAAGCGTCCCAAGTAACGAGTAATCGATGAGGCTCTTCCTGTGATATTGCAGGAAGAGCTTTTGTTGGGTGCGAGGCACCACGCGGTGGAGGTATAGGGGATGCCCCGACGCTATCGTCCGGAACGACGGATTCCGGAGCCGGATGTCAAGTACAATAGTGAGCTGGTCTCGGCGTTCATCAACAAGGTGATGATCTCGGGCAAAAAGAGCCTGGCTCGGCGACAGGTTTACGATGCGTTCGACCTGATGTCGGCGCGCGTCAACCGTGAGCCGTTGGAGCTCTTTGAGCAGGCGTTGCGTAACGTTTCGCCTGTCATCGAGGTCAAGCCGCGCCGTGTTGGCGGCGCCACCTATCAGGTGCCAGTCGAGGTATCGTCGACGCGGCGAGTCTCGTTGGGCATTCGCTGGCTGCTCGATGCTGCCCGCAACCGCCCCGGCAAGACTTTTGCCGAGAAGCTGGCGGCCGAGTTGCTCGATGCGGCTAACAGCACGGGCACTGCCGTCAAGCGGCGCGACGACACGCACCGCATGGCCGAGGCGAATAAGGCGTTTGCGCACTATCGCTGGTAGGCCATCGGCCTGATGGCCCGCGGCCTCAAGCGGCAATACGCAGCTCACTCACCTCATCCCGGCCCAGGCGTATATCAGGACAAGGTGAATACAAGTGAGCAACGATCTGCCGTTGAGCCGTACTCGTAACATCGGTATCATCGCCCACATCGATGCGGGCAAGACGACAACAACTGAGCGCATCCTGTTCTACACCGGGCGCACGCATCGCCTCGGCAATGTGGATGACGGAACTACCGTTACCGACTGGATGGAACAGGAGCGCGAACGAGGCATCACGATTGCCTCGGCGGCGGTGACAAGCTTTTGGCGCGATCATCGCATTAACATCATCGACACACCCGGCCATATCGACTTTACCGCCGAAGTTCAGCGCAGCCTGCGCGTGCTGGATGGCGGCGTGGTAATCCTCGATGCCGTGCATGGTGTACAGCCCCAGTCCGAAACGGTCTGGAGGCAGGCAGATCGCTTCCGAGTCCCGCGAATCTGCTTCATTAACAAAATGGATAGGGCAGGGGCCGACTTTTGGCGGGCGATCAGCATGATGACCGACCGCCTGAGAGCTGTACCTGTTGCGATACAGGTGCCCATCGGGTCCGAATCCTCATTTGTTGGCGCTGTCGATCTGATCGAGCAGGTGGCGCTGGTGTATGGCGACGAGCTGGGCCAAGAGCCTGCTCGGAAGCCTGTACCGGCCGACCTGGCCGAGTTGGTGGCAGCCAAGCGCCAGGAGCTGATCGAGGCCATCGTCGAGAACGATGACGAGCTGCTGGAACGCTATCTCAATGAGGATGAGTTGGAGCCGCAAGAGTTACGCAGAGGTTTGCGTCAAGCCACACTGGCTGGCCATCTGGTGCCGGTGATGTGCGGTGCAAGCTTGCGGAACAAGGGCGTACAGCCGGTTCTTGACGCCATCGTGGACTATTTGCCTTCTCCACTGGATGTGCCGCCTATCGCGGGCTTGCACGCCGACGGTGAGAAGGAGGTCCTCAGGCATGCAGATCCCAACGAGCCGCTGGCGGCGCTTGTCTTCAAGATCGTCAGCGATCCTTTCGTGGGGAGGCTTGCCTATCTCCGCGTCTACTCCGGCACGTTACGCTCCAACTCGACCGCTCATAACTCGACCAAGGCTCGCAAAGAGCGCATCGGTCGCCTCTTGCGTATGTACGCCAACCACCGTGAAGATGTCGATGCCATCGTGGCTGGCGACATCGCGGCAGTTGGCGGGCTCAAGTTCACGTTCACCGGCGATACGTTGTGCGACCCGTCAGACCCGGTGGTGCTCGAGTCGATCCAGTTCCCAGAGCCGGTGATCTATATCGCCATCGAGGCGAGCAACGCTGCCGAGGAGCAAAAGCTACTGGCTGCGCTGCAGGCCCTGGCTGAAGAAGATCCGACTTTTCGATACTCGACCGACGCCAACACCGGGCAAATGCTGATTTCGGGCATGGGCGAGCTGCACCTCGATATACTGGTGGAGCGCCTCTTGCGCGAGTTCAACGTCAAAGCCAGGGTGGGCAAGCCGCAGGTAGCCTATCGCGAGACGCTGTCAAAGCGGGCGCGAGCGGTAGGAGAGTTTTCGGCGCAACACGGTGCGAAAACGCTCTATGCGCGTGTCGAGCTTGAACTGGCGCCACTCCCCAAGGGAGAGGGATGGCGGTTCAGGTCACAGGTTGGGCCTGAGGTAGCGCCTCGCGAGATGGTGGCTGCGGTCGAGGTCGCTCTGAAGGGGGCGATGTCGGGAGGAATACTGGCGGGCTACCCGGTGGTGGATGTAGCTGCCACGCTGTTGAGTGCCAGCTACGTAGAGGGCGAGAGCACCGAGGCCGCATTCGGCAGCGCGGCGATCATTGCGTTCAATCGGTGCCTGCAGCAGGGCGAGCCGCAGTTGCTCGAGCCGGTAATGAAGATCGAGGTCATCGTGCCTGAGGAGAACGCAGGCGACGTGCTGGGAGGGCTCAGTGCCCGACGTTGCGCGATCGAGGGCATGGAACTACAGCCAGGTGGCGTGCAGAGCATTCGTGGTCACGTGCCTCTGGCAGAGACCTTTGGGTATGCTACCGATCTGCGGTCGAATACGCAGGGGCGGGGTTCCTTTACTATCGAGTTCGACTATTACGCGCCGGTCCCGCCAGAGGTGACGCGGCGAATCCTTGGCGATGACTATATGCCTCGGGTAGGCGTATAGGCTCGGGGTTTTTGGTGGATTATGGGGCAAGAGCTATACTTGGAAGTCGCGCCTAGAATGATGCGCCACTGCCGTTAGGCGGGGTGAGTGTAAGGAGAGTCACATGGGCAAGAAGGTATTTGAGCGCAGCAAGCCGCACGTTAACGTGGGGACGATCGGGCACGTAGATCATGGCAAGACGTCATTGACGGCCGCCATCACCAAGTATCTTGGCATGGTGGGTGGGGCG
>JAAYDS010000300.1 GCA_012729155.1 Chloroflexota bacterium
AGCTTGCGAGCCTACTTGCGGGCCCTCGAGATCGAGCAGCTCGAGGCGGACTTTCAGGCTCTGGCCTATCTGCGCACGCGCAGTCCCTCGTGCAATGGCCTGGTCTACTGGCCGCTGAACAAGGGTGGACCCCTGTTTGGCTTTGGCTGCATCGACTATGGCGGGCGGCCGTTGATGGCTTACCACGCGGCACAGCGTTTATTTGCCGACATCGCGCTGCATCTCTATCGCGATGGTGCTGATATCCGCGTGGTGGCGGCCAATGCTGCCGAGGCATGGTCCGGGCGATTGCATCTCTGGCATGTGGACTTGAATGGACGTGAGCGCGGCCGTTGGGAGCTGCCCGTGACGATCGCGAGTGGCAATAGCATCCGCCTGTTTGACCTGAACGGACTATATGACAAAGTGCTTGATCGTAGGAGTGAGTGGCTCTATGCCGAGTTCCGTGCTCGCGGCATGGCCGTGGCTTGGGCTCAGTTGCTCTTTTGCCCCCTGGCAGAGCTGCACACCGCGCCGGGCGTCCTGGAGATGACGGCGCATCGCGTGACGCATGATCGCTGGCGGCTCGAGTTGTCGACCACGTCTCCCTCGCCACTACTCGAGCTCGAGGCCAATGGGCGCGTCATGTATAGCGATAACTACTTTGGGCTGATACCGGGCATCTACAAGCCTGTTTGGGTCACCCTGCTGGAGGCGCCGCCGGCGGGCGGCCTCACCGTCACTGCGGGCGCCTGGAATCGGTCGGCCGAGGTCAAGGTGTCGCTGGCCTGATTGGCCGTTGAGGGGAGGGGCTTATGCTGGTACTCTCGACGCAAAACTTTGCGCCCGACGACGTCGCTCGTCTTCAAGCTGCGGGATGCACCTACCGCTACGTGCGCCCTGGCGGCGATCCGCACGGGGCCGACTCGGAGCAGTTCCACGCGGGCATCTATGCCCTTGATGAGGCGATGCGCCGCGACGTCATTGTGCTCGTCACGCCCTGCTTTCACGTGACGCCACCGCTGCTCGCGGCGCTTCCGGCGCTGCAGTGGGTCCATCACCCCGGCGCGGGCGTTAACTCGGGCCCCTTCTGGACCCAGTGGGGCCTGCTCGATGCTCATCAGATCGTTGTCACCACCGCAAAGATACATGCCACACCCATCTCTGAATGGATCGTGGCCGTCGTGCTGTCGCTGGCCAAGCATCTCAAGCGCTATGCCGAACGACAGCGCGGCCACATCTACCATAATGCCGAGCATCTTCCTGCGATGATCCTCGCGGGCAAGACTGCTTTGGTGATCGGCACTGGCCACGTGGGTGCAGAGACTGGTCGCAAGCTCAAGCTCGCGTTTGGCATGTGGACGCTGGGCATTAACAGCGACGGACGGCCGGTGCCCCATTTTGACGAGACCTATACCCTGGCGGCCCTCGATGAACTCTTGCCGCGCGTCGACTTTGTCATCTGCACCAGCGCGCTGGTTGAGGCTACTCGCGGTATGATCGACGCCCGGCGACTGGCGCTCATGCGACCCAGCGCCTATATTGTCAATCCATCGCGCGGTGGTCTGATCGTCGAACGTGATCTTGTCGCCGCTCTCCAGTGCAGACGAATCGCTGGCGCAGCGCTCGACACCTTCGAGGTAGAGCCTCTGCCGGCTGATAGCCCGTTGTGGGGGCTGGACAACGTGGTGCTTACGCCGCATTGCTCGGGTGGCCGACCTGACTATGCTACAGCGGTCATGGAGCGGCTGCTGGCCAACCTCGATGCTTTTCGCGCGGGCCGCCGCGATCAAATGAGCGACGTCGCAAGCCTCAAGCGCTATTAGAAGGTGTTGGCCCGCTAGGCATGGCTCGGCGTCGACCGCGAGTCTCGAGCCGATAGCGATACGACGGAAGGAGCAGACAATGCAGCGGATCATTCAGGACATCCAGCGTGCCCCCAGAGAGATGATCGAGGCCTTTGCCACGTTGGCGGCGGCGACGGTCTACGAGTCCAATCAGCAGTCCGGGGCGATGGATCATACCATCAAGCCTAACGTGTGGGGGCAGCGTATGTGCGGCAGCGCGGTCACGGTGCGCTGTTTTCCGGCCGACAACCTCATGTTGCATACGGCCATCGCCATCGCGCAGCCCGGCGATGTGATTGTGGCCGAGGTGGGCGGCCTGCTCGATGCGGGCTATTGGGGCGAGATAACGACGGTGGCGGCTCAGGCCAGGGGCGTGGCGGGGCTGGTCATCGCCGGTGGCACCCGCGACCACGAGGCCATCGCCCAGCGCGGGTTCCCGGTCTGGTCGGCGGCCATCTGCATGCGCGCCACGGTGAAAAAGAACCTCGGCTGGGTGAATCATCCGGTGTGTGTGGGCGGCGTGGAGGTGCACCCCGGCGATCTCGTGTTGGGCGACGACGACGGCGTAGTGGTGGTACCACAGGCGCGGCTAACTGACGTGCTGGTGCGGGCGCAGGCCAAAGAAGCCAGTGAGGCCGAGGTAATGCGTCGCCTGCAAGAGGGTGAGCTCACGCTGGATATTCTGGGCTTTCGCCAATCGCTCACCGATCTTGGTGTGATGCTGTAGGGGGAGCAGATGACATCTGCCAGAGGCGAACGATGGACGTGAACGGGCATCGGTATGGCTATCGGATCAACGGAGCTGAGCTGCGTTGTTTCGCCGCGGCCGTGTTCGAGGCGGCCGGCCTGGCGCCAGGGCATGCTGTCGTGGTGGCCGATAGCCTGACTCAGGCCGAATTGCGCGGTCAGGGCAGCCACGGCGTGTCGCGCCTGCTCGATATCTATGTCAAGCGGCTACGCCTGGGGGTCACCAATCCGCGTCCCTGCCCCGTCACAGTTGCACAAAAGGGCGGCACTGCGCTGGTTGATGGTGACAATGGCCCCGGCCAGGTTGCCGGCGTCTATGCCATGATGCTGGCCATCGATCTTGCTCACGAGTATGGCGTGGGCTGCGTGGCGGTGCGCCGCAGCAACCACTATGGTGCGGCGGCCTTTTACCTGCAGCAGGCGCTAGAGGCCGGCATGATCGGCCTCACCACCACCAATGCACCGCCTAACATGCCACCAACAGGCGGGCGGGAGCCCTTTCTGGGGACCAACCCGCTGGCGGTGGCCGTGCCCAGCGCCACACAAGGGCCGGTGTTGCTCGATATGGCCACCAGTGTGGTGGCCAAGGGCAAGATTCAGCTCATGGCCAAAGAGGGTCAGCAGACCATCCCCCCGGGCTGGGCGTTGGATGCTGAAGGCCACCCGACCACCGACGTGCAGGCTGCACTGGGCGGCATGATGCTGCCGGTGGGCGGCCACAAGGGGTACGGCCTGGCCCTTGTCGTCGAGATCCTCAGCGCTCTAGTGGCGGGGGCCGCCTTTGGCCCGCACCTGGGCACGCTCTATGCTGACTTTGATCGCGGGCAGAATGTGGGGCACTTTTTCGCAGCGCTTGATCCGGGCGCTTTCGGGCCTGGCGAAGGCTTTTTGGCGCGCATGGATGCCCTGCTGACCGAGGTGCGCACCGTGCCCACGCAGGCCGGCGTGAGCGAGATTCTGCTGCCGGGCGAGGTGGAAAGCCGCTGCCAGGAGCGCTATGCTGCCGAAGGTATACCCTTTGACCAGGCCGTGTATGAAGAGGTGTGTGGCATCGCTGGCGAGTTGGGCGTGCCGCCCCTCAGGGCGATGGCGCTAGACGCCAACAACATCTGATAGGAGCGACGTAGCAATGAAGACACAACGCAGCCGCATTGAAGAGATCATTGTCATCCGCCTCAACTCGGGCGAGGACATCTTGCTCGGCATCCGCGAGGCGGTGGCGCAGCACGACCTCAAGAGTGCGCTCATCCTGGGGGCTATGGGCTCTGTGCAGCGCTATCATGTGCACGTGGTCGAATCGACCGAGCTGCCCCCCAAAGACATCTTTCTCAAGGGCGAGGAGCCGTTGGATATCCTGTCGCTCAACGGTGTGGTGATGAACGGTCGCGTGCACGCCCACATCAGCTTCTCGGGGCCTGACCTGACCATGGGTGGCCATCTCGAAGAGGGCTGCCAGATCCTCTCCTTTGGCCAGGTCTGGTTGGTGCCCGCTCCTGCAGCTGATCTGACCGACTGGGACCGCATCGGCAAGATCGAATAGCTGGCGTGCAAGGCGTCGGCAGAGGAGAGGTGCCCATGACAACGACATCCAGGGTAGCAATGCTGCGCGAGCTTCGGCCGCCGGCCGAGCGGCCTTTTGTGCTCGAGGAGGTGGCGATTCCGCCGCTGACTGAGGGGGCGGTGTTAGGGCGTATGGTGCTGGCAGGCGTGTGTGGTACCGATGTACACATTCTGCATGGCAAAGTGCCTATCAAACTGCCGGCCATCCTTGGCCACGAGAACGTCTGCCAGGTGGTCGAGATCGGTGGCAGCAAGCCCCTGGCTGACATCACCGGCCAGCCGGTGCAGGTGGGCGACCTGATCACCTGGCTGCCCAAGTCATGCATGCAGTGCTACAGCTGCACCATCCTTAAGGACCAGAGCAAGTGCGAGCGACGCATCGGCTATGGCGGCTGGTTACCGGCCTGGCAGCACCCCTACCTGGTGGGCGGCTTTGCCGAGTATGTCTGGCTACTGCCGGGCAGCGACATCGTTGTGGTCAACGACGTGGCGCCCGAGGCGGTGGTGTTGGGCGACGCTCTGCGGGTGATGGTGCATGCCGTCGAGAATGTAGGCGGCATCTGCTATGGCGACACGGTGGTGGTGCAGGGCTCGGGGGCCGTGGGGATGATGGGCATCCTGTTGGCCCTGGATGCGGGCGCGGGCCAGGTGATCGTCACCGGCGGGCCCGCGGCGCGCCTGGATTTGGTGCGCGAGTTGGGCGCAGACGTCGCCATCGACATCTTTGGCGTCCGGGCCCCCGAGCGGATCGCTCAGGTGCTCGAGTTGACGCACGGCCGCGGCGCTGACGTCATCATCGAGGCAACGGGCGTGCCCACGGCGGTTGCCGAGGGGCTCGAGATGGTGCGCATCAACGGGCGCTATGTGATCGCCGGCCACTATGGCGATGCAGGCACTGTGCCGCTCAACCCGCACCTGATCAATCGCAAACAGGTGACCATCACCGGCGCCTGGTCGGCCGACAACAGCCACTTTTTGCGGGGGCTGACGCTGTTGCGCAAGCTCTCGCGCGAGACGCTGGACAAGCTGGTTCGGCCCAGGTTCAGCCTGACCGACATCAACGCAGCGCTGCTGGCGACCGAGCGGCAAGAGACCGTCAAGGTGGTTGTCGCGCCGTGAGAGCTGGTGCCGCGCGCTGAGCTGAGCGCTTGCGTCCAACGGCGACGCCAGAGAGGAGACGCTATGAAGATCGCTTTTATCGGACTTGGGAATATGGGTGCGCCGATGGCGCGCAACATTCTCGCGGCCGGGCACGAGCTGACGGTCTACAACCGTACTGCCAGCAAGATGGAGCCCTTGGCCCGACTGGGCGCGCACACGGCCTCGACGCCGCGCGCAGCGGCGACGGGTGCCGATGTGGTTTGCACCTGCGTATCGGTGCCCGCGGCGCTATGGGCCGTGGCAGAGGGGCCAGATGGCCTGCTGGCGGGTATGACGGCTGGTCAGACGCTGGTCGACTTCTCGACTGTCGACCCGGGCACCAGCCAACGACTCGCCGAGATGTGCGCAACACGGGGCATCGACGTACTCGATGCCCCGGTGAGCGGTGGCACGGCGGGCGCTGCCGAGGGCACCCTGACGGTGGTGGTGGGTGGCGCAAAAGAGGCCTTTGAGCGCGTCGGCCCGCTGATGGCAGCCGTGGGCAAGAACATCGTGCATGTCGGTGGCCCTGGCGCCGGGAGCACCTTCAAGCTCATCAACCAGATCCTGGTGGGCGTGAACCTGGCGGGCGTGCTTGAGGCGTTCGTACTGGCTCGCAAGGCGGGGCTCGACCTGAACGTCTTGTACGATGTGCTGCGCACCTCGGCAGGCAACTCGAACATGCTCAACTATGCGGTGCCCGACCACGTCATCGGGCGCGACTTTGATGGGGGGTTTGTCCTCAAGTTGCTGATCAAAGACCTTGACCTTGCCCTGCAGATGGGCAAGGATGCTCACGCCACGCTCTTTTTGCCCGCTGTGGCGCGACAGCTCTATGAGCAGGCAAACCTGCTGGGTCTTGGCGACAAGAACATGACGGCGGCGATCCTGGCTATGGAGCAGCTGCAGGGCATGTCGTAGCGAAGCAGAGTATGCAGCAAGGCGGGTCAGGCCCATAGCAGGTTGAGGGTATCCTGCCTTTGCAGTAGGATTGATCTGTGGCTATCTCGTGACCAGAGGAGGAACGCAGATGTTGCCCGTAGGGCCTCTGATGATCGAGCACAGGTTGATCGAAAAGATGCTCGAGCGCGTGAGCATCATCGTCGAGGGCATCGAGCAAGAGCACTCTGTTAACCCTGTGCTCATCGACACGATCGTCGATTTCATCCGCATGTACGCCGATCGCACGCACCATGGCAAGGAAGAGGACATCCTGTTTCGTGATCTATCGACAAGGGACCTCACCGCTGACGAGCGTCGCATCATGGCTGAACTGGTCGAGGAGCACAAGACCGGCCGGCGCCTGACCGCCGAGCTTGTGGTCCAGCGTGAACGGTATGTCTCAGGAGATAATGCGGCGCTCGAGGGCATGGCGGCCAGCTTGCGCGAGCTATGCGCTTTCTACCCCGAGCATATTCGCAAAGAGGACGTCGGTTTCTTCATCCCGGTCATGCGGCACTTTACCCGTCAGGAGTTGGATGCCATGATCGCGGAGATGTGGAAGTTCGACCGTCAGATGATCCATGAAAAGTACCGGGCGGTCGTCGACGCCCTGGCAGGCTAGCACCATCTCGTAGTGGGCGAACGCTAGCCGAGCAGGTTGCGCTGTCGGTATTGCAGCGCCTCGGCCAGGTGCGCCGCCTGAATGGCGTCGGCCTGGTCAAGGTCGGCGATGGTGCGCGCCAGCTTGAGCACGCGATGATAGGCGCGGGCACTGAGGCCCAGCTGTCGCATGGCTGCCTTGATCAGGGCCTGCCCAGGGGCATCCAACTGGCAGTGTTTGCGGATCTCGGCGGGGCCCATGTCGGCGTTGCAGTGTAGGCGCGTGTCCGCGAGGCGCTGTTCTTGCCGGGCCCGCGCCGCTTCGACACGCTGCCGCACAGTTCGAGAACTCTCGCCGGGCGTTTGCCCTGCGAGCTTTTCGTATTCGACGGGCGGAACCTCGGTGTGGATATCGATACGGTCGAGCAGTGGCCCCGAGATGCGCTTTTGGTAGGCCTCGATGGCGCCGCGCGAGCAGGTGCAGTCGCGCGTGGGGTCGCCATAGTAGCCGCAGGGGCAGGGGTTCATGGCCGCCACCAGCTGAAAGTTGGCTGGAAAGGCCACAGAGCCCGTTGAGCGGGCGATCGTCACCATCTTGTCCTCGAGGGGCTGTCGCAACACCTCAAGTGTGCGTGCGCCAAACTCGGGCAGTTCGTCCAGAAAGAGCACGCCGCGATGTGCCAAGGAGATCTCGCCTGGGCGTGGCCAGTGCCCGCCGCCCACCAGGCCAGCCTGCGAGATGGTGTGGTGTGGCGCGCGAAACGGGCGCTGTCTTAGCAGGGGTTGGCCGGGAGCCAACTGCCCGATAATCGAGTAGATCCTGGTGACATCCAGCGCCTCGTGAACGTCCATGCGCGGCAAGATCGATGGCAGGGCACGCGCCATCAGCGTTTTGCCCGAACCGGGCGGCCCCACCATCAACATGCAGTGCCCGCCGGCCGCCGCTACTTCGAGGGCGCGCTTGACATGCTCCTGGCCGCGCACCTCGCTCAGATCGAC
>JAAYDS010000037.1 GCA_012729155.1 Chloroflexota bacterium
ACCTGCTTGCCCGCGAAGCATGGTGCGTTCACTGTGGCCGTGGCGAGCTACCAGTCGAGCGCCCTTGATGAGGTCGATGTGTTGCTGCCGGCGCCGATTTGGGCAGAGCGTAGCGGGCACATCACCAACCTTGAAGGAAAGACGATGGCTCTGAACGGCGCTGTGGCCATGCCCAAGGGCGTCCGCGATGAGACGGATGTCCTCGCCGATCTCGCGTCGCGCCTCTAGACCGTCGGCGCACCAGCACTGTAGAAAGGGATTGGGAGCTGAAATGGCCAAGATCAAGTTGGCAACGACCTGGCTCGAGGCGTGCGCAGGCTGCCATATGTCGTTTCTCGATATTGACGAGCGCATCGTCGAACTGCTGAACCATGTGGAGTTGACCTCGTCGCCGATCACGGATCTCAAGCATCCGCCCGAGTCGGGCGTAGATGTGGGCATTATCACTGGCGGCATTGGCAATGTAGACGAGCTCGAAGAAGTCAAGATGATGCGCGAGCGGTGCAAAATCCTGATTGCGCTCGGCGATTGCGCTGTGACAGGTGGCGTATGTACCATGCGCAACCCGTGGGATAAGGAAGATGTGTTGCGCTGTGGCTATGTTGAGACCGCCAGTACCGTCGATGGCACGCGCCCTGGCAGCGAAGACCTGCCCGAGCTGACCGATACGGTCAAAGCGATCGATCAGGTGGTGCCCGTCGACCTGTACCTCTTTGGCTGCCCGCCCAACGCTGACCGTATCTGGTACGTGTTGAGCGAGCTCATCGCTGGCCGCATGCCCAAGGTGGAGGGTGAGGCCCTGCGTTACGGTATGGACGAATAAGAGGAGCCTACCATGACTCAGAAGATAACCATTTCGCCGGTAACGCGCATTGAAGGCCATGCCAAGATCACCATTCATCTGAATGATGAGGGCAAGGTGGAGCGCTCGCTGTTCCATGTGACGCAATACCGTGGCTTTGAAAAGTTCTGCGAGGGGCGCCCGTTTTACGAGATGCCCCAGATCACGCAACGTTCGTGTGGTATCTGCCCGGTAAGCCATCACTTGGCCGCAGCCAAGGCCGTCGACGCTTGTGCGGGTGTTGTGCCCACCGAAGTGGCCTTTAAGCTGCGCGAGCTGATGCACATGGGGCAGATGATTCAGTCGCATGGCATGCACTTTTTCGAGCTCGCCGGCCCTGACATGATCATGGGCTTTGACGCCGACCCGGCTATCCGCAATGTGGCTGGCGTCGTCGGTGTCAACCCAGAGCTGGCCGTGAGGGCCGTCAAGCTGCGCGCATTTGGTCAGGAGATCGTCCGCCGACTGGGTGAGCGCCGGGTGCACCCGATCTTTTCCGTCGTTGGTGGCGTCAACAAGCCGCTGGCTGCCGAAGACCGCGAGTGGATCGCCGCGCAGATCGATGATCACATCGCCACGACCCAGCAGGGTATTGCTCTGTTCCTCAACTGGGCCGATGCGAATCAGGACATGATGAACGAGTTCGCCGTGTTTCCCTCGATGTACATGGGCACGGTGCGCAAAGACGGCTCGCTCGATCTGTATGACGGCAAGCTGCGTTTGGTGAGCGAGGCCGGCGCCAAGATCGTCGAGTTCGCCCCCAAGGATTACTTGCAGTACATCGGCGAGCACGTAGAGGCGCACACCTATCTCAAGTCGCCTTTCTACAAGCCGATGGGCTGGCCCCAGGGCGTGTATCGGGTTGGGCCTTTGGGCCGCCTGAACGCTGCTAGCTCGATCAGCACGCCTCTGGCGCAAGAGGAAATGCTCAAGTGGAAGGGTCTCAACGGTGGCCGCCCTGTTGAGGGCACGCTATGGTTCCACTATGCACGCCTTATCGAGACGCTATATGCGCTTGAGCGCGCACGTGAGCTGCTGGAGGACCCGCTCATCTTGTGCGATGACGTGGCCAACGATCCCGAAGAGCTCACCGGCGAAGGGGTTGGCTGTCTAGAGGCTCCGCGCGGCACTCTGTTCCATCACTACTGGACCGACGCCAACGGCCTCTTGACCCAGGTCAACATGATCGTGGCAACAGGCCACAATGCCTGGGCGATGGGGCACTCGGTGGACATGGTGGCCAAGCGCTATGTCGATGGCAAGCACCTCACCGAGGGCATGCTCAACCGGGTTGAAGCAGCCATTCGTGCCCATGACCCGTGCCTCTCTTGCTCGACGCACGCGGTGGGCGAGATGCCTATCCTGATCCAGCTGGTGGACGCTGACGGGCAGGTGGTCGACACCTTGCGTCGCGACTAGGCTCTAGAGTGCAACTAGCACAGCCCCGAGACGCTGAGCGGCCTCGGGGCTGTGTCATTGATGGGGAGGTTTCTTGAGGACGATTGTTGTGGCAGTTGGCAATGCGTATCGGCGCGACGACGGCGTGGGCCGGCATATCGTCAATGCCGTGCGACGACGGCTCGGCCGTGAGGAGTTGGGCCCCTTTGATGACGGCTTTGACGAGCTCGGCCAAGCACTCGATTGCGTCGTACTGCATCAGATGGTGCCAGAGCTTGCCGAGACGGTCGTAGACTATGATCAGGCTGTGTTCGTCGATGCTCATGTGCCTGGGCTTGGCGCGGGGATGCGCGAAGAGGCGCTCCAGCCCCAGTTCGAGGCCACACACCTGGTGTCTCATCAGTTCAAGCCCAGTTCCATTCTTGCCCTCGCGCAGCAGCTGTACGGCCGCGCTCCCAGGGGACTGCTGCTCTCGCTTCCTGGGATGGATTTCGATTTTGGCGAAGAGCTGAGCCCGGAGGTGGCAGCCATGGTGCCAGGCGTCGTCGAACGCATTCTGCTGTGGGCCGGCGAGACGACTGGCGACTGAGATGAAAGCGGCTCTAGAGATCACCGTCACCGGCGTGGTGCAGGGAGTGGGGTTTCGCCCCTTTATCTATGGACTCGCGGCACGCCTCGGCCTGACGGGCTGGGTGCTCAACCATTCGGGTGGCGTCGACCTGCATGTTGAGGGCAGCGCCGATGGCCTGTGCGCCTTTCAGAAAGCCCTGAACGCTGAAGCGCCGCCGCTGGCGCGGATCGAGGGCGTGGTGGCCCGTGAGGGCAAGTTCGAAGGCTATGACCGCTTCGAGATACGCCGCTCGCGTGCAGTGGCCGGCCAGCATCAATTGATCTCGCCAGATGTCGCCACCTGCGATGACTGCCTGCGCGAGCTTCTCGACCCCGCTGACCGACGACATCGCTATCCGTTCATCAACTGCACCAACTGCGGGCCACGGTTCACCATCATCAAAGATATCCCATACGATCGGCCCAATACGACCATGGGCGTGTTCGCGCTCTGTGCGGCCTGCCAGCAAGAGTATGATGATCCCACCAACCGGCGATTTCACGCCCAGCCCAATGCTTGCCCCACATGCGGTCCGCACCTCTGGCTGGTGGATGCTGCAGGGCAGCCGCTGGTGGCTGCAGAGCATCTGGCCGATGACGATGGCGTGCTCGCTGCCGTGGCCGATCGTTTGCGCGCAGGGCAGGTGGTGGCGATCAAGGGGCTAGGTGGCTTTCACCTCGCCTGCGATGCCACCAACGAAAGGGCAGTGGCCCTGTTGCGTCAGCGCAAGCGCCGTCCCCACAAGCCCTTTGCCGTGATGGTGGCCACTGTCGCTGATGCACGCGCTCTGGCAGCCTTCGACGCCGACGCGAGTGAGACACTGACCTCGATGCGGCGGCCAGTAGTGCTGGTCGAGCGTTGCCCTGATGCTCATTTGGCGCCCTCGTTGGCGCC
>JAAYDS010000038.1 GCA_012729155.1 Chloroflexota bacterium
CCGACGTGCCCGTTGATGTCCGAGATGCGCTCATTGATCTCTCACAGAAAGGAGTAGGGCTGGCGGTTTGATTATCATTTGACCGTACCGTTATCCTTCGGTTCGATTATCATTTGAGTTGACACGCCGCCAGCGACGCTTTTTCGTCAGCCCGCCTGGCTCTGCTACAATCGTTGCTGCCGCCGCCGACGCGGTCGGCCTTGGCCCTATTGATGGTTCTCCCATGAGCGCGCCCTCGTGAGCGCCATGCCAACCTGGAGTACACATGGAACCGACCCCGCTGCGCACAGATTCGCCCGTCAGCGATACCCCGCGGGCCACCGCTGCGCCCCCCTCAGTAGACCACGATGTCGTCGTCGAACTCAGAGAGCAGCGCCACGACACGCTGCGTAACTTTGCGCTGCTGCAGGCGCTGGCGGGCCTGCTCTGGCTGGTGTTTGTCTCGTGGCACCAGCAGGTCGGCCTCGCCACGCTGCCCACCTACATCGTATGGGCGGGCGCGTTGGCTGCCCATCAGCTCGGCACGCGGCGCTCTAGCTACGAGCGCCCCAAAACGGTCCGGCGCCGCTATCATCTCGGCTGTGTGGTGCTGTTGGGCAGTTATGTGCTGGGGATGGTGGTCGCGGGCATATCCTATCCGCTGCCGACGGTGGCCATGTCTGCTTTGGTGGTGGTGGTGGCTGCCAACGCCTTGCTGGCGCCGTGGGCTTCGCTGACGGCCAGCGCCCTGGCCTGGCTGCTGACCTCGCTGGCCTGGGCCGCGTTCACCGATGAGCCCTTCTGGGGCGTGGTGGGCGGGGGCGATCTGGGCCTGTTTGCCCTGGTGTGGAGCGCCTGCTTTGTGGCCGGCTTGCCGTTGCGCCGCTCGGTCGAGTCGGCGGTGGGCGGCTGGGCGCAGGCGCGCCAGGCGCTGCGCGAGGTGCAAGAGCGCCGCGGCGAGCTCTATCGTGTGGTGCGCGCCCTCGAAGAGGCCACCTACCGCATCGAGCGCACCAACAACGAGCTGTTCATCTCGCGCGCCCAGGCCGAGAGCGCTCGTGCCTTCAAGGCGCGCTTTGCCGCCACCGTCAGCCACGAGATGCGCGGCCCGCTCAACCTGTTGCTGGGGTTTAGCCGTATGATGGCCCTCTACCCCGAAAAGTACGGCGAGCCCCTGCCCGACGCCTACCTGGCCGACGTGGATGCCATCCACCGCAACTGTGAGCACCTCGTGGCGCTGGTCGACGACGTGCTCGATCTCTCACAGATCGAGGCCGACAGCCTGCCGCTGGTCAAGAGCCGCATCGACCTGCGCGATGAGGTCATCGATCAGGTGGTGCCCGCGGCCAAGGCGCTCATCGAGCGCAAGGGGCTCTACCTCAACATCGACGTCGCCGAGCCCTTGCCGCCTCTGCTGGCCGATGCCGTGCGCGTGCGGCAGGTGTTGCTCAACGTCCTTACCAACGCCATCCGCTTCACGCAGCGTGGGGGCATCACCGTGCGGGTCTGGGTCGAGGGCCAAGCCGTCGTCACCGCCGTGCGCGATACCGGCCCAGGCATCGCCGCACAAGACCTGCCGCGCCTGTTCAAAGAGTTTAGCCAGGTGCTCAGCACCGAAACGCGCGAGGGCGCCGGCTCGGGCCTGGGCCTGGCCATCAGCAAGCAGCTCGTCGAGCTTCACGGCGGCAGCATGTGGGTCGAAAGCGAGCCAGGCAGCGGCACCACCTTTTTCTTCTCGCTGCCCATGCCCCGTAATGGCCAGGAGGGCGCCCAGGGGCCCTCTACCGGTCGCCAGCGCCAGCCCACCCTGCAGAACGCCTGCGTGGTGGTGCACGATGAGCCCAACTTTGTGCGCCTGCTGGCGCGCTACCTGGGCGACTATCGCATCATCGGCATACCCGCACCCACCGATCTGGCAGAGCTGGTGACCGATGCCCACCCCCGCGCCATCATCACCACCGACGACTGGCGCGAACAGGTGCAGACGCAGCTCGCTGGCACCGGCTATAGCGTGCCCATCATCAGCGCTATGGTGCCCCACGCCTCGACGGTGCACCAGTCGCGCGGCATCGTCGGCTACCTGGTCAAGCCCATCAGCCCAGAGATGCTCTGGAGTGTGATGAAGCACTATGAGGCCGGCGATGTCACCCAGGTGCTGGTGGTCGATGATGACCCCGACGCCGTGCGCCTGATGCGCGACATGCTCACCGTGCTGCCCCACGCCTACCAGATCCACAGCGCCAACAGCGGCGCCCAGGCCCTCGAGCTGATGGAGACGGTGCTGCCCGACATCGTCTTTATGGATTTGATGATGCCTGGCATGACGGGCGAAGAGACCGTCGACCGTATGCGCCAGCAAGAGCGTCTGCGCGCGGTGCCCGTGGTGATCGTCTCGGCACAAGATGCGTCAGACGCCGAGGTGCAGGTCGAGACGCCTCTCCGGCTAGACTTGGCCGACCCGCTACGCTTTGCCGAGGCCAACGCCATCATCAAGGCGCTGCTGGGGTGTGTCAGCCCGCGCTATCTGCCGGCGTCACCGCCCGCTCAATCGCCGCCAACAGATCATGCTCGGTGATGGGCTTTTTGAGCACCGCAGTGGCGCCCAGCGCCAGCGCCAGCTGTGGCTGGCTCAGCACCGAGCAGATGATGATGGGGATATCGGCCGTGGCCTGTGAAGCCTGGGCGTACCGCAACACATCCCAACCATCTTCCTTGGCCATCAAGATGTCGAGCAGCACCACCTGCGGCCGCGTGCCCAACAGGCGCCTGGCCTCATCGGCGCTCTGCGCCACTTTGATGGCATAGCGGTGCCCTTGCAGATAGCGCGAGTAGAGCTGGATGGTGTCGCCGTCATCATCGATGATCAGGATCGTCGCCGGCTGGCTGCTGGGCAAGGTGATCTCGACGCGCGCCGCAGGCGTGCCCGCGTCGTGCAGGGTGATGGCGCCACCATAGGCCTCGAGCAGGCTGCCGCTATCGCGCAGGCCGTTGGCCACATCGATAGGTGGGTCTGCGCTGGGCGCCAGCCCGCTGATCTGCAAGACAACGTGCCCCTCGCCAGCCCGCAGCGAGACCCGCAGCCCATCGGGCGCGGCATGTTCGACGGCGGCGGTCAGCGCGCTCAACAGAATCTGCCGGATGATGGCCGGGTCGCCGTACACCGCAGGCAGGTTGGGGCCGATATCGACGGCCACCTTTACTCGTCGTTGGGCCAGTAGCGGCGTCAGTAGCTCTACGGCCCCGCCGAGCAGAGCGGCCAGCGGCACGGGCTCGGGGCGCGAGCGCATCGCCAGGCTGAACGCCCGCGAGCGGCTGTCCTCGGGCGTGGCGTCGACCGCCACGGCACCGGAGCGCTGTTGTTGATAGCGCCGCCAGAGGACATCAGCCACCGCGTCGAGCCCCTGCCGATGATAGCGATAGTAGGTGGCTTGCCCCAGCGCCAGGTCGTCGCAGATCACAAAGCGGCTGCGGCCCTGCAGATAGCGGCACACCAGAATCTGATAGGTGAGCCACGCTGGAGACTCGTCGGGCAGCTCCAGGTCGGGCCGCAGCGCCTCGATGATGGCCTGCAACGCCTCGCGCAGGTCGGCAGCGCTCGCGAGCCCCAGCCAGCCCAGCAGCGGGTTGGTCTGCAGGCGCGCCGTGTCGTGCAGAGCCGCCAGGGCGTCTCGGGTTGCGTTGGCAAATTCCGTTTTGTCAGCGCTCATATCGGTTCATGCCATCCCATAGGCCAGGAGGTGAGAAAGGCAGATAAAACAGCGGGAATCGCATTGCAGTCGGACGACTATACTGGTAGGTGAGAGATGCACAATCGTGCGCACCTGGCGCAACTTGCCAAACAAGATAGGCCCGTCTATGTCCGCTGTCAATCAGCAGCGACGGCGCCGATGATCGAGAGTCGGGCAGGCGCCTGGGGCCCATGCCTTGAAAACCAACAGCCCTTGACCTGTCGCCCTCTGCAGGGCTGCGCTGGCGCGGGCTACAGCGGCACTTTGAGACTCCACCAGAAGGGAGCCTTTGGATGGATCTAGCGGTCGGGAAACCATTGTCTGCCAACAGGCGCCTGAGCCTGCTCGCCAGGATCGTCGGCGCCGAGTCGGAGCTGAAAAAGAAGGATGCCCTGCAGGGCTATCTTTTTGCGCTGCCGTGGATCATCGGTCTTGTCGTTTTTGTGGCTGGGCCCATTCTCGTGTCTGTCTATCTCAGTCTGAACGACTATAGTGTGTTGAGCGGCGCCACCTGGGTGGGGCTCGCCAACTATCGACGCGCCTTTCTCGAGGACCCCCTCTTCTGGCCATCGCTGGGCCGCACGCTGTACTATGCCGGCGCTGTGGTGCCTATCTCGCTGGTTGGCTCGCTCTTGCTGGCCACCTTGCTCAATCAAAAGCTGCGGGGCACCAACGCCTTTCGCTCGCTCTTTTTCTTGCCGCACCTCACGCCCACCGTGGCGCTGGCGGTGCTCTGGTCTTGGCTGCTGCACCCGCACCTCGGCCCCGTCAACATGGTCATCCAGGCGCTGGGCCTGGAGCCCTATCCCTTCTTGACGACGAGACAAACCGTTATCCCCTCGATGATCATGATCTCGACCTGGTCGAGCGTGGGCGGTAACAACATGCTCATCTTCCTGGCGGGCCTGCAGGGCGTACCGGCCGAGTTGTACGAGGCGGCCGATATCGACGGCGCCAGCTCGGCGCGCAAGTTCCTCAACATCACCCTGCCGATGATCTCGCCCTCCATTCTCTTCAACCTGGTGATGGGCATCATCGGTGCGCTCAAGGTGTTCGGCCTGGCCTATGTGGCCACCAACGGCGGCCCCAACTATGGCAGCTGGTTCTTTGCACTGCACATCTACAGCCAGGCCTTTGCCTACTTCCGTCTGGGGTATGGCTCGGCGCTCGCCTGGTTCTTTGCAGCGATATTGATCGTGTTCACCATGATCCAGCTCAGGTTGTCGAATCGCTGGGTCTTTTACGCGGGGGCAAACTAGCATGGCAACGATAGATACGGTGCGCTCGGCACCCACCACCGCCAAGACGCGTTCGTACCAGGCCTCACGGCGCCTGAGGCGCACGACGCTCTACCTCGTGGTCATCATCCTGGCCATCATCTTTGCATTCCCCTTCTTTTACACCGTTTCCAGCTCTCTCAAGGGGCAATGGGAGGTGCTGCTCTTTCCGCCTACGCTGTTGCCCGATGTGCCGCAATGGCTCAACTATGTGCGCGTCTTTCAGGTGACGCCCTTTGGCACCTGGCTGCTGAACACCATCACCGTGGTGGTGCTCTCTACCAGTGGCGCCGTCATCAGCTCGACGCTGGTCGGCTATTCGCTGGCGCGCTTTAGATACCGTGGCCGTGACCTGTTGCTCATGCTGGCCCTGGCCACCATGATGCTGCCCGGCCAGGTGACGCTCATTCCCCAGTTCCTGCTGTTCAACAAGCTGGGTTGGATCAACACCATCCGCCCGCTGTGGATCCCCGCCTGGTTCGGTGGCGGCGCGTTCAACATCTTTTTGATGCGCCAGTTCATGATGACACTGCCCGTGGAGCTGGACGAGGCCGCCTCCATCGATGGCGCCAGCCGGCTGCGCACCTTTCTCACTATCCTGGTGCCGCTCTGCAAGCCGGCCATCGCCACCATGGCGGTCATCTCGTTCATGGGCAACTGGTCTGACTTTATGAGCCCGCTCATCTATCTCAACTCGCAAGACAAGTTCACCGTGGCCGTCGGCCTCAACTATTTCAAGGCCGTGCCTGCCAGCTCTGAAGAGCAGTTCTACCACTACCTGATGGCGGCCTGCGTCATCAGCTTGGCGCCATGCATCGTCATGTTCTTTTCGGCGCAGCGCTACTTTGTGCGTGGCATCGCCATGACGGGCCTCAAGGGCTAACGCAGGCTCACAGCGGCATTCACACAGGGGAGGCGACATAGCAGCAACACCGGTGTCAGCGGATAGCACGAATGACTTTCAAGAGGAGAACACAATGAAGCTCGAGAACCTGCTCAGCCGACGCGCATTTCTGCGCAACACCATGATCGCCAGCGGCGGCGTGCTGCTGGCCGCCTGCGCGCCCAAGGCTACGGCCCCCGCCGGCGCCGCGCCGGCCGGTGAGGCCCCTGCGGCCGAAGCCCCCGCGGCTGAAGCCCCTGCGGCTGCCGTGCCCGCTGACAAGCCCAAGGGCACCATCCGCGTGCAGACGCCCGCTCGCCCCAACACCATCCCGATGATGAACAAAACCATCGAGCTCTTCAAAGAGACGCACCCCGAGATCGAGGTCATCTCTGAAGAGACCATCTATGACGAAATCGCCACCAAGACCCAGACCGGCTTTGTCTCGGGCACCCTGCAAGACATGGTCTATGGTCACCACCGCTGGTACGCCTATGGCTGCTACATGGGCATCTATGCGCCCATCGATGACTATATCGAGTCGTCGCCGCCCGAGGATTTCGACGACTTTTTCCAGGCGCCTCTGGAAGCCAACAAGTTCGAGGGCAAGCAGTACAGCCTGCCGCACTTTGTGCACCCCGGCAGCAACATCCTGTTCGTCTATAACAAGACGCTGCTGCAAGAGTTTGGCCTTGAAGAGCCCCCACGCGACTGGACCTACCAGGACCTCGCCGAGATGGCCATCGCCTGCACCGACAAAGAGCGCGGCATCTTTGGCGTCTCGTGGGTGGTCACCGACTTTCACAAGTACGGCCAGTACACCCGCGCCTGGGGCGAGAACACCCCTGACGACAAGAGCGGCTGGCTGCTCTCTGAAGACGGCAAGACCTTCCGCTTTCTCGAGAACGAAGAGGCCGCCAAGCTCTACATCGATCTGCGCAAGGCCGGCGCCGCACCTGGCCCCGCCGATCAGGTCGAGGGCACCATGGGTCTCTTTGGCGCTGGCCGCCAGGTGTTCATCGGCGGGCAGGTGCAGGGCATGGTCACCGCCCAGAACACCGTCGGCGACGCGTTCGAGCTCGGCTACCAGATCCGCCCGCTGGGTCCCAAGGGCAGGGGCAACACCTGCAACGAGGGCAACCAGTGGATGATCAATAGCCAGTCCAAGAACCCCGACGCCGCCTGGGAGTTTATGAAGGCCGTCACCGGTAAAGAGGTCGTCATCTATGGCATCCTCGAGGGCGGCCTGCAGCCGGCCCGCCGCTCGGCGTGGCTCGACCCGCAGGTGCTCGAGCGCGTTCCTGCCTACAAAGATGGCGCTGAGATCATCGACCAGGGCCTTGAGCCGTTCCCCATGCCGTGGAACCTGCGCTTTGTCGAGGCCAACGACGTGTTCAACAACGAAGCCGCACCCATCTGGAGCCTCGAAAAGTCCTGGGAAGAGCAGGCCCCCGTGGTGCAAGCGAACGTGCAGCAGATCCTGGATATGGATCGCCCCCCCAAGCTCTAGCATCGCTGGGCTCGGCCCGCGCATCGCAGAGCGCTTACCGATAGTGTGGGCTGCCCTCGGCATGAGGGCAGCCCGCAGACCCAACAGAACGGCCCGACACGCGGCCACCAGGCCTGTGTTCACCCGCGGAGCGTTCGTCGGGGCGGCCATTCTGTGGCACAATTCAAGACAAGCCGCATGTGCGGCGGCTCACACCGACGACCTGGCCCGCCGCTGCGTGCCAGCCCAGGCCCGTCGAGCGCACATGGCAAGTACAGGAGGGCAACATGGAGTTCAAGATAGCCGACAATTGCGAGATCGACTGGCTCGTTGATCGAACGGACAGCCCTCGCGTCATCGATTTGCGCCGGCGCGTCAAGGCGTCGATGGAATCCCCCGTACAGGCGGGCGACTGCCCCGAGCACATCGCCGACGAGTACATGGCGGCGCCGCTGGCCGTCCGCAAGGCCCACGCTGTCGCGCTCAAGCTGTCGTCGATGCCCACCACCCTGTGGGATGGCCAGCTCTTCGCAGGCTCGCTCACGCTCGAGAACCCGCGCGTGCACTATGAGCCCGGCAAGGCCTACCGTGGCGCCTTTGCAGGCTTTCCTGACTATGCCACCCCCGAAGAGACCGCCGAGGCTGGCAAGCATGGCCTCAGCATCCTCTCGGTGATGGGGCACATCGTGCCCGATTACCCGCGCCTCATGGAAAAGGGCCTGCTGGGCATCAAGGCCGATGCGCACGCACAGCGCGCCAGCGCTCAGAACGACGAGGAGCTCGCCTTTCTCGAATCCGTCGAGATCGCCGTGCAAGGCGTTATCGACTTTGCCGAGCGTCTGGCAGACGCCTGCGAGGCCGAGGCCCGCGCTTGCCCCGATGAGGAGCGCGCCGTCGAGCTGGCGCAGATGGCCGCTAACCTGAGGCACGCACCGGCCAACCCGCCGCGCACTTTCTGGGAGGCGCTGCAGGCCACCTGGCTGCTGCATATGTGTTTCCACGCCACCTTCAACTGGCTGGCCCTGGGCCGGCTCGATCAGTATGTGTGGCCCTTTTTGCAGGCCGACCTCGAGGCTGGCCGCCTGACGCTTGAGCAGGCCGCTGAACTGGTGGACTGCTTTATGCTCAAGTTCAACGAGCGCGCCAAAACCACCGAAGACCAGCTGCCCACCGCCCGCAAGGCCGAAGAGCCCAGGCGCACCGGTGGGCGTGGGCGCCGCGCACGCAACACCTCGTCGCAGGCTGGCTCGCAGCGCGATCAGATCGATGCCACCAACCACTGGCTACAGAACATCGTCATCAGCGGCCTTACGCCCGAGGGCGAGGACGGCACCAACCCGTTCACCTTCTTGCTCCTCGAGAGCTATCGTCGCAACGAGATGACCAACCCGCTGCTGGCCGTGCGCATGCACAAAGACTCGCCCGAGGGCCTCGTCTACTATGTCTGCGAGGTGCTCAAAGACGGCGGTGGCATGCCGGCCATTTTCAACGACGAGCAGCTCGTGCCCGCCCTCGAGCGCACTGGCATCCCCACGCCTGATGCGCGCGACTATACCAACGACGGCTGCTGGGAAGTGATCGTCCCCGGCCGCACAGACTTTCGCTTTACCAGGCTGAGCATGATGCTCTGCCTCGAATGGGCGCTCAACCGCGGCGTCTCGCGCGTCGATGGCTCTGAACAGGGCCTCGATACCGGCGACCCGCGTAACTTTGCCACCTTTGACGACGTCTGGGGCGCCTTTGCCGCTCAGATGGACGTGATGGCCAGCGAGCTGATGCAAGAGATCGTCGCGGCCATCAACAATCGCGCCATGATCGCCCCCGTGCCGCTGCTCAGTGCCATGATCGATGGCGCCGTCGAGAACCGCCGCGATATGACGGCCGGTGGCGCCAAGTTCCGCACCTTTGCCCTGCTGGCCGAGAGCGCCGCCTATGCCATCGACTCGCTGGCCGCCATCAAAAAGGTCGTCTTCGAAGACCGCGCCGCCACCATGGACGAGCTGCTGGCCGCCCTCGACGCCAACTTTGAGGGCTATGCGCCGCTGCGCGCCAAACTGGCCGCTGCGCCCAAGTATGGCTGCAACGACCCCTACGCCGATGAGATCGGCCGCCAGATGATCGAGCTGTTTACAGCCACCATCAACCGCCACGCCGATCGCTATCGCGAGCAGATCATGTTCCCCGCGGGCGTGGGCACCTTTGGCTGGTACATCGGCATCGGCGAAGGCCTGGGCGCCTCGCCCGACGGCCGCCTGGCCGGAGAGTCGGTCTCGCCGAACTTTTCGCCCGCCCTGGGCCGCGACTCAAAGGGCCTGCCCGCCGCCATCATGTCATACGGGGCCATGCACAGCGAGGATCTGCCCGCCGGCGGCCCGCTCGACCTGCGCCTCAACCGCAGCCTGGTGCGCGGCGAAGTGGGCACCGAGCGTATGGTGGGGCTGGTGCGTACCTTTATCGAGACGGGCGGCAATATGCTCACCCTCACCGTCGTCGATACGCAAGAGCTACGCGATGCACAGCGCGAGCCGGAAAAGTTCAAGTCTCTGCGGGTGCGCATGGGCGGGTGGTGCGCCTACTTTACTACCCTCAGCCGCGAACAACAGGACCATCACATCCGCCGGCAGGAGAACGGTAAATGATAGCCTTGGGCGACCCGGCCGCAACCCGCGGCCTGGTCTATGATATCGACACCTTTGCCATCCACGACGGCCCTGGCACGCGCATGGCCGTCTATCTCAAGGGGTGCCCGCTCTCGTGCGCCTGGTGCCACAGTCCCGAGTCTCAGCGGCACGCCCAGGAACTCGTCTTGTTCCGCGACCGCTGCACGTTGTGCGGCGCCTGTGTGACGGTGTGCCCTCAAGGGGTGCACACCGTCACCGCCGACGCCCATACCCTCGACCGCGAGCGCTGCATTTTGTGCGGCGCTTGCGTCGAGCACTGCCCCCAGGGCGCCCTGGCCATCAAGGGCTACTGGACCACGGCGGCCGACATCATCACGCAGGCCGTGCGCCTCAAACCCTTCCTGGTCAACGCCCGCGGTGGCATCACCCTCTCTGGGGGCGAGCCTACCCTGCAGCCTGCCTTTACCGCCACGGTGCTGGCCGGCTGCCGCGAGCAAGGCATCCACACCGCAGTCGAGACCACGGCCTTTTGCCAGTGGCCTGTGCTCAAGAGCGTGATCGATCAGGCCGACCTGGTGCTCATGGATATCAAGCTGATCGACGACGCCGCGCACCAACGCTGGACGGGCGTGTCCAACCGTCAGATTCTGCAGAACGCTGCGCGCCTGGCGGGGCGCAACGTGCAGGTGCGTGTGCCGCTCATCCCTGCCATCACCGACACCGTCGAGAACATCCGCGGCATCTGCCGTTTCATGAACGACGTGGGCCTCAAGCGCATCGCGCTGCTGCCCTACAACCCGTCGGCCGGCGCCAAGTACGAGTGGCTCGATCGTCCCTATCGGGTCGAGGGCGAATCACAGTCGCCCGCCTATCTGCAAGAACTGCGCGACCTGGCGCAGCGCGCCGGCGTCGAGGCCGTCATCGTCACCTAGGGCCTGGTCTGTCGCCAGCGCCATCACATCTCATACTCAGGAGCAGTCATCACCATGGCCTTATTACCCAACCCCATCTCGCAGCCGCTCGAGCTCCAGAACTATATCGATGGTTTCTGGGAACCTTCGGCCGGCCAGATGCGCGATGTGGTCAACCCAGCTACCCTGGAGACCGTCGGCCGTGTGCCTCTCTCGACGCCAGCCGAGTTCGACCAGGCCGTGCAGGCCGCCAAGACGGCCTTTTACGAGTGGCGCCGCACGCCACCCCTGGCTCGCGCTCGCTGCCTGTTGCGCCTGCGCGACCTGATGGAGCAAAACTTTGAGGAGCTCAGCCGCATCCAGACCGTCGAGCATGGCAAGACCATCGACGAGTCTCGCGGCGAGACGCGCCGTGGCATCGAGATGGTCGAGGTGGCCGCCGGCATCCCCTCGCTGATGATGGGCAGCAACCTCGAGGACATCGCCTCGGGCATCGACGAGTTCCTCATCCGTCAGCCGCTGGGCGTCTTTGGCATCATCGGCCCCTACAACTTTCCCTTTATGGTGCCGCTCTGGTTTGCGCCCTTTGCCGTGGCCACCGGTAACACCATCGTCGTCAAGCCGTCGAGCGAGGACCCCATCAGCCAGGTCAAGATCGTCGAATTGGCCGAAGAGGCCGGCTTCCCCGACGGCGTCTGGAACATCGTCCACGGTGGCCGCGACGTGGTGGGCGCCATGCTCGACCATCCCGATATCCAGGGTGTCTGCTTTGTGGGCTCGACGCCGGTGGCCAAAGAGGTCATCTATCCGCGCTGCGGCGCCACGGGCAAGCGCGTCATCGCCCAGGGTGGCGCCAAGAACTTTGCCCTGGTGATGCCTGATGCCGACCTGCCGCGCACCGTGGCAGCCTGCATGAACTCGTTCTTTGGCAACGCCGGCCAGCGCTGCCTGGCCAACGCCAACCTGGTGGTGGTGGGCGAGGGCCTCACACCCTCAGAGCACGCCGCGCTGTATGACGAGATCGCCAGCCTGTTTGTGCAGGCCGCGCGCAACATCACCATCGGCAACGGCCTCGATGAGGCCGTGCAGATGGGCCCCCTGCGCGACCCTGGCAAAAAGCAGGGCGTGGCGCAGCGCATTGCCGACGCCGTCGCAGAGGGCGCCGAGCTGCTGCTCGACGGTCGCGTGTACGAGACGCCCGTCGGCTGCCAGCCCGATGCCTTCCTCGGCCCCACGGTGCTCGGCCGCGTGACGCCCGACATGGCCGTGGCGCAAGAAGAGGTGTTTGGCCCCGTGGCCGCGCTCATGTCTGCCGCTTCGCTCGACGAGGCCATCGCCATGATCCACGCCAACCCGTTTGGCAACGCCGCCTCGATCTTTACCTCGAGCGGCGCCTGGGCCCGCAAGTTCCGCTACGACGTCGAGTGTGGCAACATCGGCGTCAACATCGGCATCGCCGCGCCCATGGCGTTCTTTCCGTTCAGCGGCATGAAAGATTCGTTCTTTGGCGACCTGCACGGGCAGGGCGAGGATGTGATTCGCTTCTTTACCGAGAGCAAGGTCGTCGTCGAAAGGTGGTTCTAGCGTGACCGATGCATCTCTGACCGCCAGCGCTGTGATGAGCCACCTGGCCGCGCAAGAGCAGGCCGCCGAGCAGTTCTACCGCGGCCTGGCCGCGCGGTTTGCCCCGCAGCAGGCCGTGTGGAGCCGCTGCGCGCAGGCCTGCGCCAAGAATCAGGTGCAGGTTGCCCGCAGCTATCAAGAGACCATCAGTGACGCTCTCGAGGTGGGCTATACCTTTGCGGGGCTCACCCTCGACGCCACGCCGGTGCCCTGCGCCGACGCCCTGGCCGACCTGGCCGCTGCCGTCGAGCAGGCGCTGGCCCTCGAAGAGCGCGCTGCCAGCGCCTACGAACAGGTGGCCGAGTGCGCCGAGGGCCTGCTGGCCACCATCCCGCGCACGCTGCGCCGCGCTGCCGAGATCCGCCGGCGCAACGCCGCCCTCATCGCCGCTCTCTAGGCGGCGACACTGACCGTCTGCCACACGAGCCCCGCGCCCTCTGGTGCGGGGCTCGTGCCTGCGGCGGCTTTTGGCCACTGGCGCACGCACCCGCTTTGCGGCATCATAGCCGCACAGCCTGCGCCCTGGAGCCGCCCATGCACATCATCGACGCCCACACCCACGTCCAGCCCCAACATGCCGCTCTGGCCGTCGAGGTCATGGATCGCTGCGGCATCGCTTGCTCAGTCACCCTGGCCTGGCACGATGGCTTTGGCGACGGGCTGCGCCACCAGCTCGAGGCCTTTGGCCGCCACCCCGGCCGCTGGGTGCTGTTCGGCAACGTCGACTGGCGACGCATCAACGAGCGTGGCTTTGCCGAGGCCGCCGCGCGCCAGCTCGAGCGCGATGTGGCCGCCGGCATGCGCGGCCTCAAGGTCTACAAGGCCCTTGGCCTCGAGTATCGCCATGCCGATGGCGCCCTCTGGCGCGTCAACGACGCCGCGCTCGACCCCGTCTGGCAGGCCGCCGGCGAGCTGGGCATCCCCGTGCTCATCCACACCGCCGACCCCGCGCCCTTTTGGGAGCCGTTGAGCGAGCACAGCTTCTGGAGCGGCGTGCTCCGCGGTGAGTATGCCCGTTGGTCGTACTATGGCAGTGGCCTGCCCGGCCGCGACGAGCTGGTGGGCGAGCGTAACCAGATGATCGCCCGCCACCCGCGCACCACCTTTATCTGCCCGCACGTTGGCTCGCGCTCCGACTGCCTAGACACCGCCGCCGAAGACCTGGACGCGCTGCCCAACCTCTACTATGACCTCTCGGCGCGCCTGCCCACGCTGGCCCGCTCGCCTCGCAGGGTGGCCCACGCCCGCGAGTTCTTGTGCGCCTATGCCGACCGCATCCTCTTTGGCACCGACATGATCTATGACGACGCGGCCGTGGCCACGGGCACGCAGTCGCAAAGCCTCTACCAGCCCGACGCCTTTCCGCTGGCAGGGGCCGACCCTCGCGCGCGCTACGCCGACACCTCGGTGGCCTTTGTGCGTTCGCATCTGCAATGCCTGACCACCGACGTGGCGCAGGCCGAGCCGCCCTTTTGCCGCAGCCTGGCGGGCTTTACCCTGCACGGCCTGGCGCTGCCGCCAGACGTGTGCGAGCGCATCCTGTGGGGCAACGC
>JAAYDS010000301.1 GCA_012729155.1 Chloroflexota bacterium
AGAGATCGCGCCGCATCGGGCAGCGACACCATAGCGTCGAGGCTCAGCCCTTGCGCGCCGGTGGCAGCCATACCGTCGAGCAGATGCGACGTCTGCCCGCAGATGTGCAGAATCGAGGCAGTACGCAGGCTTGATACGATCTCGCGCACATAGGCGCCACAGTAGTCTTCAAACTGACGCGGCGCGAGCAGACTGGCGCTGGGCTCGAGAATGGCGACCATATCGGCACCAGCCGCCGCGAGGGCCTGCGCATACGGCTTGATCACATCGGTAGCCAGCCTCAGAGTGCTCTGCAGCAATTCTGGTTCGGTGATGGTCGCAATCACGGCTTCAGTAGCCCCAAGCAGCAGGCCCGCGAGCGAAAAGGGGCCGATCACATAGCCCCCTACCAGCGTGTTCAGCTCGCTCGCCATGCGACGCACCGTCTCGACAAACCCCTGCAACCGCGCGTCGGCGAGAACGTCGCGCCCCCTGAACCGGTCAAGGTCGGCCATCGACTTGACCGGATGTTCGACCACAGTGGGCGAATCCATATCGGCAAAGAGCACCTCAAGCCCCAGCGCGCCCGCCTCTACCGACAGGTCCATCAAGCAGAACTGCCCATCTGGCCGGAATCGCTCGTCAAGTGCCAGCATAGTCTCCCACTGCTGTTCGGGCTGCTGCACATTCTGCCTGATCGTACTGTCCGTCAGGGGCACCCCTGGGTAGCCCAGTAGTGGGATACACATGACTCCCCGTTGCGCCGCGATCAGATCAACAAGCTTCACACGAGTACTCCTCTCCACAGTCCAGAGTCTGGTCAGCAAGCATCATTCAGCTGCACCGGAATCTGCCCAGCCACCCACACACCAGTCGTCGCGATGCGGCAACGATAGGCCAACACCTGCACGCCGACCGCAGCCGCATCGGCCAGGGCACGAGCAAAGGCCGGGTCGTTCTCAGCGTAGGGCCTGAAGCGATGGGCATCAGCGCGCTGCACCATAAAAACCACGGCCGCGGCATCGCCGGCCTGCACAGCCGCCTGCAGCTCGCATACATGGCGTGCACCGCGGACCGTCGGCGCATCAGGAAACATCGCCACGCCCCCGCGCACCAGGGTTACCGACTTGACTTCGACCCAGCAGCGGCCGCCGATGCCCGTCAGGCAGTAGTCTAGACGGCTGCTGCCCAGGCGAACCTCGCGTTGGATCTGCGTGACGCCGCCGCACACTGGCCAATCCGCCGCCAGAGCCTCACCGAACAGAGCATTGGGCAAGCGCGCGTCCACCGATACAAGGCTACCGGCGTGCTCGACCAAAGAGAGGTCAAAGGCCGTGCGTCGCCCAGAGTGGGCAACCGGGGTCAGCCACACAGTTGCATCGGGCACCAGCAGCTCTTGCAGGCGGCCCGAGTTGGGCACATGCGCCGCCACTGCAAGGTCACCCAGCAGCACACGGGCGCGGAACCGATTCTCGCGCGCCAGCAGCTTTGCCTGCACCAACCGATCAAGCCTCATACTGCCCCCACAGGCTATACCGCGCTCATTCTAGCTGCCTATGCCACCTGAACAAGCGCGCCACTTTCGCAGACTCGACAGCCTCGGTCGATGGTCTACAATTCAGCGTATGCCAGTTGAGGCATGATCAGAAACTCGGCAACTGCAGCAAATGGAACGATAGGAGCTGTATGGCTGAACCTCTCGACCCCTGCATCACCACAGGAGGCGGCCTCAAGCGCCTGGTGGGCTGGTCGCAGCACCCGGGCATTCTGTTGGCCATGATGGGCCAGACCTTTATCAATATGCTGGGGGCGGGCATCGTTGGGCCAGTATTGCCGCTCTATGCCAAGTCGTTTGGCGTCGGCGCCACCATGGTGGGCCTGCTCATGGCGATCTTTGGCATCGCCCGCATCCCCATCAATGTGCCGGCGGGCAGCGTGGCCGAGCGCGTGGGCCGCAAGCCGCTGTTGGTCATCGGGCCATTGGTGATGAGCGTCGCCGCCCTCCTCACGGGCCTGACCACAACCTTCGGTCAGTTGCTGGCCTTGCGCCTTTTGCAGGGCGTGGGGTCGGCCATACAGATGACCGCCGCCATGGTCGTCATGGCTGATATCAGCACCCCACAAGACCGCGGCCGCACCATGAGTCTGTATCAGGGATCGCTGCTCTTGGGCACCAGCGTCGGCCCCGTCATCGGCGGCTTTGTGGGCGAACACCTGGGTTATCAAGCGCCCTTTTTCGCCTATGCCTTCCTGACACTCTGCGCAGCCGCCTGGGCGTTTTTTGCTGTCGAGGAGACTCGTAGCATGAGCACCACCACCGCTAGCAAGCCCGTCAGCGGCAGTGGCCCGGCCTCTTTGCCACGACCTCGCTTTGCCGGGCTCAAACTCCTCGCCAACAAGGACTTTGCGCTGGTTAGCCTGGTGACGCTGATGGTCTTTTTCACGCGCACCGGCAGCCAGAACACCATTCTGCCTCTGTTGGGCAGTGACCGCCTTGGGATCGGCCCCGAAAAGCTAGGATACGCCCTCACTGCTGTGGCGCTGCTCAACCTGCTGACCATCAATACCGCCGGCCAGCTTTGCGACCGTTACGGCCGCAAGGTGGCGATCGTGCCCAGCTGTCTGCTATGCGGCATTGCCATCGCGAGCTTTACCTTTGGTCATAGCTACCTGCACTTTTTACTGAGTTGCGCGCTGCTGGGCATTGGCACCGGCATCGGAGGCCCAGCGCCGGCGGCGTATGTCTCTGACCTCGACTTGCCCGGTGGCCGTGGCTTGACCATGGGCATCTATCGCACCGTTGGCGACGTCGGCATCTCTGTCGGCCCAGTGCTCCTGGGCTGGATTAGCGATCGCTTTGGACACGATGGCGCCCTGTGGACGAACGCGCTCATGTTCATCGCGGTCAGCCTGGCGTTTGGCATGTTCGCACGCGAGACGCGCGCGCGTCAGGCGACAGCCGAGCCAGCCTCGGGTGCGTAAGTGCCAACCTGATGCTCACCACACCCCTTACCATTGCCAGAATGTTGCCAACCGATTGGCCAGCTGTGGCAGCCATCTACCGCGACGGCATTGCCACCGGCCAGGCAACCTTTGAGACCGCCGTACCGAACTGGGACGAGTTCGATGCCCAACACTGCGTTGCGGCCAGGCTGGTGGCGCGCCTGAACACAAGGATTGTGGGATGGGCCGCGCTCAGCCCCGTCTCGGCGCGGGCCGCCTACCGTGGCGTGGTTGAGGTGAGCGTCTATGTGGCGGCGGGGCATCGCAGACGTGGTATTGGGCGCGCCTTGCTGGCCGAGCTGATACGCAAAAGCGAAGCGGCAGGGTTCTGGATGTTACAGGCGGTCATCTGCTCTGATAATGCCGCCAGCCTGGCGCTACACGCCGCATGCGGGTTTCGTCAGGTAGGGCGGCGCGAGCGCATCGGACAGTTGTGCGGCGTCTGGCGCGATACGGTGCTTTTGGAGCGACGCAGCGCCATCGTGGGTGTATAGGAGATGCCTGGTCGTAAGGACCGATGCGACGGGTGCAACACCTGGCCGCGGGCCTTTAGCATCTGGGCGACTCTGCAGCGCCAAAGCTGAGCACCTCATGCTGCAAAGCGCCTAACCACAACATGTA
>JAAYDS010000039.1 GCA_012729155.1 Chloroflexota bacterium
GGGCCGCTAGCTCAATGGCAGAGCCACTGACTCTTAATCAGTTGGTTCCAGGTTCGAATCCTGGGCGGCTCATCTTGCGGTTGGGGAGCTGATGCTCGCCTTCACCCACGTGGGGAAGTGTCGGAACTGGCAGACGAGCATGACTTAGGATCATGTGGAGCGATCCGTGAGAGTTCAAGTCTCTCCTTCCCCATTCTTTGCATTTGAGGGTCATTTATAGTCTGCGGAAGTGGCTCAGTGGTAGAGCATCTCCTTGCCAAGGAGAGGGTCGCGAGTTCGAATCTCGTCTTCCGCTCTATAGAGCAGGCCTCGCGTCGAGGCCCAAGACCAGTGCTGGCTTGCGGGCGCACGCTCGCAGGTCAGCTTTTTGCGTTTGGCGGGATTTTCAGAGGCGTGCTAGGCGTGTGGTATAATGACGGATGGCAATGCGCGCCCGCCAGGGGTGCCATGACCAGGCGTCGATAGGGGAGGAAGTGACGTGCGAGTTTCTACAGAAGCAGTTGCCACCCGTGAGGTCGAACTGACCGTTGAGCCGGATGCCGAGCGCATTCGCCGGGCTATGCGCCAGGCGGCTCGCCGCATATCCAAGGTGCGCCCCGTGGCTGGCTTTAGGCCCGGCAAGGCGCCCTATGAACTGGTCGAGCGCATGTTTGGGCGCGAGACTATTCTGAACGAGGCGCTGAACGAAGAGGCGCCGGCTATCTATCGCGAGGCCATCGCTGAGGCCAAGCTCGAACCGTACGAGCAGGCGCTGTTCGACCTCGAATCAGAAGAGCCGGTGGTGCTCAAGATGCGGGTGCCGTTGATGCCCGAGGTGACACTGGGCGACTACTCTGAGCTGACGATCACGCCAGAGCCCGAGGTATCGGTAAGCGAGGCTGAGATCGACGAGCAGATCGAGCTGTTGCAGCGCCAGCACGCCGAGCACGTCCCCGTCGAACGGCCCATTGCCATGGGCGACCAGGTGCTCGCCTCTGTGGTGGGCCATGCCGGCGAGGATCGCGTCATCAACCAAGAAAGCACCACGCTCAATGTGAGCGAAGAGATGATGCCGCCTGGCTTTGCCGAGGCGATCCTGGGCGCCAGCGAGGGCGACACGCGCGCTTTTACCCTCTCCTACCCCGAGGACTTTGATAACGACGACCTGGCCGGCAAGACGGTCTCATTTGAGGTAGCGGTCAAGACGGTTCGTCAGACCAACCTGCCGCCTATCGACGATGAGTTGGCCAAGATGGTGGGTGACTATGAATCTCTGGCGGCTTTGCGCGAGCGCATCGCCGAGGCCATGACCGAGCAAAAGCAGGCCGAGGCGCGCTCCAAAGAGACCCGCGCCGCCGTCGAGGCCCTGGTTGGCGTGGCCACGGTGGAATATCCCGAGGCCGCCCTGAACAATGAGATCAGCGAGGCTATCCAGCGGCAGCGCAACCGGCTGGCGCGCATGGGCTTTGATTTTGAGCGCTACCTGCAGATGGTCAACCAGACCGAGGAAGACCTGCGCGAGCAGGTTCGCCCAGACGCTGAACGCAGCTTGATTGAGCGTCTCGTGCTCGGCGAGTATGCCAGGCGCGAGGACATCGAGTTAGGCGCCGATGAGGCTGAAGCCGAATTTCGCGCCTTTGCGGCAGATATCTATGGCACCTATGGCGAACGGGCTGAAGAGGTGCTGCGCAACGCCACTGCCTCTGGCGCGCTGGCGGCGATCTATGCCCAGGGGCAGATAAACAAGGCCGCCCGTATACTGACCAACAGGCTCGCTGGCCGCCCTGACGAGGAAGCGCCCGAGCCATCTGAAGAGAATCAGGCGCTGGCCGAGTTCCTAGAAGAGACTCGCAAAGACTCGGAACAGGAGTAGGAGCGCCTGCAGGTTCCAGGAGGACCGACGATATGACACTCATCCCGATGGTCATCGAGCAGAGCGGGCGCGGTGAGCGCGCGTTCGATATCTATTCGCTGCTGCTCAAAGAGCGCATCATCTTTTTGGGCACACCGATCGACGATAACGTGGCTAACCTGGTAGTGGCCCAGCTGCTGTACCTCGACCGCGAAGACCCCGAGCGTGAGATCATGCTCTACGTGCAGTCGCCGGGCGGCTCGGTGTATGCGGGGCTGGCGATCTATGACACGATGCAGATGGTGCGGGCGCCAGTCTCGACCATCGCGGTGGGCAGCACGGCCAGCATGGGCACCATCCTGCTTGCGGCTGGGGCCAAGGGGCGCCGCTTTGCGTTGCCCAATGCTACCATCCACATCCATCAACCGCTGGGCGGAGCGCGCGGTCAGGCGAGCGATATTCAGATCCAGGCCGAGGAGATTCTGAGATTGCGGCGGCGCATCAACGACATTCTGGTTGAGCACACCGGGCAGCCGCTGGAGCGCATCGAGCGCGACACCGACCGCGACCACTTTATGTCGGCCGAAGACGCTGTTTCTTATGGGCTGGTTGATGACGTGATCCGCAAGCCCAAGGACGAAGAAGAGGCGGCGTCATGACACAAACGCCCTTGGCCCTGCCGCACTGCTCGTTTTGTGGGCAGCCAGAGACGATGGTGGGCCGGCTGATTGCCGGGCCCAACAACGTTTCAATCTGCGACAATTGCGTCAACCTGTGCAAGCAGATCCTCGAGGTGGGCGAAAAGGGCCAGGCGCCAGAGACGCTGCAATTGAGCGACATTCCATCGCCTAAGGAAATCGTCGCAGAGCTCGACGGGTACGTCATCGGCCAAGAGCGTGCCAAGAAGGTGCTTGCTGTCGCCGTCTATAACCACTACAAGCGCGTCGCTGCACAGACCCTGGCCGATGACGACGGCGTCGAGGTGCAAAAGAGCAATGTATTGCTGATCGGCCCCACGGGTTGCGGCAAAACGCTGCTGGCCGAGACGCTGGCCCGCGTGCTCGATGTGCCTTTTTGCATCGCCGATGCGACGGCGCTCACCGAGGCCGGTTATGTGGGCGAGGACGTCGAGAACATCTTGTTGCGCCTGATCCAGGCGGCCGACTATGACCTGAGCAAGGCCTCGCGTGGCATTGTCTACATCGACGAGATCGACAAGATCGCGCGCAAGTCGGGCGCCAACCCATCAATCACACGCGACGTCTCTGGCGAGGGTGTGCAGCAGGCGCTGCTCAAGATCCTCGAGGGCACTGTGGCCAACGTGCCGCCTCAGGGGGGACGCAAACACCCGCATCAAGAGTTCTTGCAGATCGACACCACGAACATTCTGTTCATCTGCGGTGGGGCCTTTGATGGGCTGGACGATATCATCGCCGAGCGCACACGCGTCAAGCCACAGCTTGGGTTTGGCGTCTCCAGCGGCGAAGCAGCCAGGCATGGCGATGGCCTGTTGCGGCAGGTGGCAGCCGAAGACCTGCTCAAGTTCGGCATGATCCCCGAGTTTGTGGGGCGCCTTCCGGTCACCATCACCGTAGATGCGCTGACGGAGGACGACATGGTGCGCATCCTTACCGAGCCCAGGAACGCGCTGGTGCGCCAGTATCAAAAGCTGCTGGCGCTTGATCAGGTCGAGCTATCCTTCACGCCTGAGGCGCTGCGCGCAGCGGCGCACGAGGCGCTCAACCGCAAGATGGGCGCGCGCGGGCTGCGCAGCATCATCGAAGAGGCGCTGCTGGATGTGATGTTCGAGCTGCCCTCACAGCAAGACATCTCGGCCTGGGTTGTAGATGCCGACGCCATCCACAATCGGCACGCTGCCGTGAGCCAGGCCGCCGCCTGATCGCTCGCGATCACCCACGGGCAGGTCAGCGGCGCTCCAGTCGTCTGCTCCTGCCCGTGTTTATGTCCAGCAACAATCCTTTGACAGCGGACGTTCCGTTGCCTATAGTCGCAAGGTGAGCCAGCCACAGGGAGTTGCGATGCTGACCAGCACCGAAATACGCAACAGGTTCCTCGAGTTCTTTCGAGAGCGCGGGCACACAGTCGTCAAATCATCCTCGCTTGTGCCGGGCAACGACCCCACGTTGCTCTTTACCAACGCCGGCATGGTCCAGTTCAAAGAGATCTATCTCGGGCTAGAGACGCGCCCCTACTCGCGTGCCGTCTCGGCACAAAAGTGCATGCGCGTCAGCGGCAAGCACAACGATCTGGAGAACGTGGGCCCCTCGCCGCGGCACCACACCTTCTTTGAGATGCTGGGCAACTTTTCGTTTGGCGACTATTTCAAAGAAGGGGCCATCAAGCTGGCCTGGGAGTTCCTGACCGTCGAGATGGGGCTAGACCCCGACCGCCTCTATCCCACCGTCTATCTCGAGGACGACGAGGCCCACGATATCTGGGTGCACGAGATCGGCATTGCCCCCGAGCGCATCACCCGCCTGGGCCGCAAAGACAACTTTTGGGAGATGGCCGATACCGGCCCCTGTGGCCCCGACTCGGAGATTATGTACGATCGCGGCCCGGCCTACTGCACATGCCACCGCGAGGACTGCTCTCCGGCCACCGAGTGTGAACGCTGGATGGAGATCTGGAATCTGGTGTTCACTCAGTTCGACCAGCAGGCTGACGGCACGCTGGTGCCCCTCACCAAGCGCAACATCGATACGGGCCTGGGGCTAGAGCGCATCACCGCAGTGTTGCAGGGCGTCGACAACAACTATGACACCGACATCTTTACGCCCATCATGCAGCGCACCCAAACGCTGCTGGGTCACACCGATGAGCAGCGTCTGGCTCAGATGGTGCCCTATCGCGTCATCGCCGACCATAGCCGGGCGATCGCCTTTCTGATCGCCGATGGCGTGTTGCCGGGTAACGAGGGGCGCAACTATGTGCTACGCCTGGTGCTGCGGCGTGCGGCGCGCTTTGGGCGGCGACTGGGATTTCGTGGGCCCTTCTTGGCTGAGACATGCGATGCCGTCATCGACAACATGGGCGAGCACTATGGCGAACTCGTCGAGCGGCGCGGCTTTATCCGTCAGGTGGTCACCAACGAGGAAGAGCGCTTCTTGGCGACGCTCGATACTGGCCTGGCACGGCTCGAGCAAATCGCCGACGAGCTGGGCACGCGAGGCGCGGTGACTGTGCCAGGCGTCGATGCCTTTAAGCTGTACGACACCTATGGCTTTCCGCTTGAGATGACGCGAGACGCTGCCGCCGAGATGGGCCTCGCGGTGGATGAAGAGGGCTTTCGCCGGGCAATGGCCGAGCAGCGCGAGCGGGCGCGCTCGTCGCAGCGCTTTGCTGCCGACAACGACGCTGACTTTTACCGAACGCTGGGCCTGTCGAGCAACCGCTTCGTGGGCTATGACACCTGTGTCGCCGAGGCGACGGTGTTGAGCCTCGCCACTGACGGCCGTCAGATAGCCACGGCGGAGGCAGGCGCCCGCGTGCAGGTGGTGCTCGATGTAACGCCTTTTTATGCCGAGTCTGGCGGACAGGTGGGCGATACCGGGCTGATCAGCACCGGCGCGGCCACGTTGCAGGTGCACAACACCACCCGACCGGTGCCCGATGTGACTGTGCACCATGCGCAGGTGCTGCATGGCGAACTGACCACGGGCGACCGCGTAAAGGCACAGGTAGACGAGTCACGTCGCCTCGACATTGCGCGCAATCACTCGGCCACCCACCTGCTGCATCGTGCCCTGCGCCAGGTGCTCGGCGAACATGCGGCCCAGTCGGGCTCGCTGGTGGCGCCCGAGCGGTTGCGGTTTGATTTCAGCCATCTGGCGCCGCTGACGGCGGAACAACTCGAGCAAGTGCAAGCAATCGTCAATGCCGAGATCAGAGCCAACCGGCCCATCTCGACGCGCGTCATGCGCTTTGACGAAGCGCTATCGGCCGGCGCCATCGCCCTCTTTGGCGAAAAGTATGGCGACGAGGTGCGCGCGGTAGCGACCGAGGGCTTTAC
>JAAYDS010000302.1 GCA_012729155.1 Chloroflexota bacterium
GCCTGGAAGGTCTCCCTTGAGGATGTAATCGTCGATGGCGCGCCCCTGGATGATGGGGAGTATGACGGCGGCGCCAGTGGCCACGAGCACAAGCAGCACCACCACCAGCAGATCGCGCTTGCTCTCGGCCAGGAACGACCAGAGGCGCCGAAGCGCACCGCGCGCGTTATTGGGGCGCTCGATATGGGCAAAGCCACCGCCAGGGCCATGCCCTGGCCCACCCTGCCGGACGGGGCGCCTCGTCGTGCTAACTGGTCTGGTTGTTGCCATTGGCGTTCACTCCGTTGCCAAGTTGAGAGTCATAGATCTCGCGGTAGATAGGGCTCGTTGCCAGCAGCTCGTGGTGGGTGCCCTCGGCCGCCAGCCGGCCGCCATCGAGCACCAGGATCTTGTCGGCGTTGAGCACTGTGCTGACGCGCTGGGCGATGACAAAGCTGGTGCGCTCTGCCATGATCTCGTCGAGCGCCTCCTGGATACGCGCCTCGGTATCCACGTCTACCGAACTGGTCGAATCGTCGAGAATCAGGATGGCCGGGTTGGTGATGAGCGCCCTTGCGATGGCGAGACGCTGCTTTTGCCCGCCCGACAGATTCACGCCGCGCTGGCCGATCTCGCTGTCATAGCCATCGGGGAACGACATGACAAAGTCGTGGGCCTGCGCCGCCTTGGCCGCTGCCACCACTTCCTCGTCGGTGGCGTCAGGCCGCCCGTAGCGGATATTGTCGCGGATGGTGCCGCTAAAGAGAATTGGTTCTTGCAGCGAGATACCCATGGCACGGCGGAGAGCGGTCTGCCGCACATCTCGCACATCAACGCCGTCGACGGTGACGCGACCGGCTGTCACATCGTAAAAGCGCGGGATCAGGTTGACGAGCGTGGTCTTGCCAGAGCCAGTGGCGCCCAGGAGCGCCACGGTGCTGCCGGGCTCGGCCGTGAAAGAGATGCCGTCGAGCACCGGCTCGGAATCAGAGCCCTCGTATGAAAAGGTGACGTTCTCAAAGGCAACGCGACCCTGGGGCTCGAACTGCGGCAGGGCGTCAGGTCGGTCGAGAATGGTGCTCTGGGTGTCAAGCACCTCGACGATGCGCTCAGCCGAGGCCTCGGCGCGGCTCAACGAAGAGACCAGCATGCCGAAAAAGAGCACTTCGCGCAGGGCCATCATCAGGTAGTTGATAAAGGCCATCAGCTGGCCGATCTGTATGTCGCCCCGCATAACGCGCCCGCCACCCAGGTAGAGGGCAACCACGACGCCGCCATTGACCACCAGCATCATGGCGGGAAAGACGATGGCGAACATGCGAAAGGCCTTGACGCTCGTCTGCATCAGATTGTCGTTGACGCGGGCGAAACGCTTGTTCTCGTGAAAGCGCCGCACAAAGGCCTTGACGACGCGGATGCCCGAGAGGCTCTCTTGAATGGTCTCATTGACGCCATCCAGCGCCTTTTGCACACGCCTGAACATGGGACGGGCGCGCACCACCACCCACCACACCAGCACGAGCAGGAGCGGCATGAACGCGAAAAAGATCCAGGCCAGTGAAGGCGCCGTGATGATCGACATGATAAGACTGCCGACCAATAGCAGGGGGGCGCGCACCATGATGCGCAGGCCCATCTGGATGATCTGCTCGATGGCGGTGACGTCGCTGGTGAGGCGCGTCACCAACTGGCCCGTGTCGAGGTCGTCGAGGTTGGCGAATGAAAAGCTATGCACCTTGCGGAACAACGTCTGGCGAAGATCGCCACCGGTGCGCAGTGACGCGCGCATGGCAAAGATGGTGCAGCCGAGCCCGCCAATGACGCCCACACTGGCGGCGGCGAGCATCAGGCCGCCATTGCTTAAGATGATACCAAGATCGAGCGTGGGCAGAGCGTCGTCGATGATGCGCTGCAGCAGCGTGGGTTGCACCAGATCCATGGCGACCTCAAGGAGCATCAAGAGCGGTGCCGCCAGGGCCAGGCGCCAATACGGTTTGACGAATCGCAGTAGCCTGAGTGTGTTGGTCATGCGTTGAGCGAACTCCTGTCAACAGAATCGGTCGTGGGCGCCAGAGGCACGGGGGGCTCGCTGCCCTGCGCAGCGGGCATATAGCTCTCTACCAGGCGGTCGCGGATGTGCATGAGTAGCCGTCGCAGCGCTGCCAGGTCATGCTCATCCAGGCCCGTGGTGTAGCTGGCCTGAAAGTCTCTGAACCAGTCTTCAACCTGGCCCTGCACCGCTCGGCCGCGCCCTGTGAGGTAGACGCGCGACACGCGTTCGTCGCTCGGATCGCGTCGTCGCTCCACAAAGCCACTGCGCTCCATGCGCTGCACCATCTTCGAAACAGTGGCTGGTTGTACGCGCATCCTGCTGGCCAGGTCTGAGTGCGTCAAACCATCCTCTTCCCAAAGCAGTCGCAGCACACGTGGCTGCCCACGATAGAGCCCAAACGACTCGATGCCGCGGTGCACCAGGGCGTGCTGCAGATGTCCCACCTGCGCCAGCAGCATGTCTATGGTCTCGTCATCAGCCCATCGACGCATCGCACCTCCGAGAATGGGGTAACGCCGTATTCATCATCCGGCTAAACATTAGACGGCTAAATGATAATCTCCTGCTCGGCGAGTGTCAAAAAAGCGTTCTCACATCACGGTGATTGCCTGCAGCGCCCCAGGCGCGTATGATCGTGTTACTTGGAGGTGGGAATGCACACCATTGCGACCTTCTCAATCGTTGCCTGTGACCTGCGACGTCAAGAGTGGGGCGTCGCCGTGCAGAGCAAGTTCCTGGCGGCGGCGGCCGTCGTCAGTTGGGCGCAGGCAGGCGCAGGCGCTGTGGCCACCCAGGCCCATGCCAATATGGGGTTTGGCCCCCGTGGGCTCAACCTGCTGGCCGCAGGAGCCTGCGCACGCGAGGTCGTGGACGAGCTCATCGCCGGCGATGCCGATCGCGACGTGCGACAGCTGGGCGTCGTCGATCGTCTGGGCACGGCCTGGGCCTATACCGGCGCCTCCTGTACGGCATGGGCAGGGCACGTTGTGGGCGAGGCATACGCCTGTCAGGGCAACATCCTGGTGCCCGGCACAGTAGAGGCCATGGCCACGCACTTTGAGCAGGCACGCAGCGGGCCCGGCGAGCTGGCAGACTGGCTGGTGAGCGCTCTGCAGGCCGGCCAAGATGCGGGCGGCGATAGCCGTGGTCGGCAGGCCGCCGGGGTGCTGGTGGTGCGCCAGGATGGCAGCTATGGCGGCACCACCGACCGGTACCTCGATTTGCGTGTTGATGACGATCCCGAACCCATTCGGCGTCTGCAACGCCTGGTGAGTATGCACCACCTGTTGTTTGGCGCGACGCGGCCCGACGATCTGGTGCCCATTGCCACGGTGGCGCGTGATCTGCAACGGGTGGTACGGGTGAGCGGCGA
>JAAYDS010000303.1 GCA_012729155.1 Chloroflexota bacterium
GGCATCTCTCAGCAGGGCACTCACGATGAACTGATCGCCCAGGATGGTCTCTATCGTCATCTGTGGGAGGTGCAGGGACAGCTAGCCAGCTTCGGGGTGCCGACGCTCGGCTAGGCGTTCAGGGCACTCAATAGAGCCACAAGAGACTGGGCAGCATCACAAGCCCGACCTGCTGTGGTGGCATCGACGGTGCCGCCATAGCGTGCTACCTCATAGGCGCTGGTGAGAACGGCGATGTCCGTGTCACCCAAGGGCAGCAGCTCCATAAGCCTGTTGCCCAGTAGCGCTGGCGTTTGTCCCGGTGCGCGTGACAGATGGCGCTGCTCGAGGGCGTGTAACACGCTCTGATAGGCACGACGTACGCTATCGGTGGGCGTGTTGCCCTCGATGGGCAGGTAGCGTGCACGTCGGGACTCTGGCCTGAGGCGGTCGAACAGGGAGCGCAACTGTGTGCCCAGCAGCGCTACACTAAAGATCGACTCGCGCTCTTCTTCAGCTGTAACCAGACCGGGGCGAGACTTGCGGGCGGCCAGGAGCAGGAGCCATGTAGCGATGGCTACTGTCGCAGCAACACCAAGAGCGGTTGTCAGCGACTGCAGCCACGCAGGGGCATTGCCACCTCTGGTTGACTCCTCGGCCAACTGCCTGATCTGATCGCCCATCTCGGCCGCCGCTGTGGGGTTGGGGCTCACGCTCGTCAGGCTCTGAAGCCAGCGGATCAGCGGCTCTAGCAGGGCGAAAACCCCATAGACGAGCCAGACCAGGCCGCCTGTCAGCAGCCGCCCTAACCAGCGCAGGCCTGCGGTCATGGCGCTGGCCACTGCCCGAACCAGGGCGGGGTCGGTCAGGCTGGCGATGCCCCAGCCGGCCAAGAGCAGCAGCAGAACGAGCGTCAGCAGGGCGCCCAGCCAGGACCGACTCAGCCTCAGGCGGCGGTTCAGGCGGGTCTCCTCGATGGCCACAGTGCCGCGCGCTGATAGAAGGGCCAGCAAGAGCAGGTTGCTGATCAGGAAAGCTACCATCGCCAGTGCTGTGGTGGTGTGGGTGTCTCGCGGGCCTGGCACAAGGGCGAGCAGCACCAGAGCGACGACGCCGATGGCTGTGCTGCGCCAGGCATCATCATAGCGCAGCCAACGAGCACGACTGCCATCGAGCCAGAGCAACAGCGCAATGGTTAACGCTGGCGCCGCAGCGGGCAGGTGTGTGAGTGCTTCCGAGGGCCCGAACAAGAGTAAAGTTTCGGCCAAAAGGCGCCCCGGCGACGCAGCCACAATGCCGCATGCCGCGGCAACTGCTCCCAGCAGGCCCGCCAACACCTGAACAGCTCGGGTGCCACGGCGCCCATCTAGCGCAACTCTGAGAAGCCCGGGCATCAACAGCAAGACGAGCACCATCCACACCGGCAGGTGTGCTCCAGGTGCGACCAGCGGGCTGGCAAAGACACGTTCCGCCAGGAGCCAGTACCAGGCGGCACGAGCCGTTGCCCCCAGCAATGGGAGCCAGAGATGCTCATTCCACTGCCAGTGTCTGGAGTTGCTCCCAGGCATCGCTGCCTCCCATGTGGATGATCTCAAGTCCCTCGGCAGGCGCAACGTGGCTGTTGCCGATGGTATAGAGACAGACTGGATGATGTGCTCGTCGCAGCGCCAGCAACGTCTGCAGCAGCGGTGGTCGCACCCAGGAGCTGATGCACACTAGCGTCGCACCTGGCCTCAAGCGCGTCTGAATGGCGCCGAGCATCACCTCAAAGGGATCGCCCCGGTAGGGTGTTAGTCCGGCGAGAACGGTCAGCAATGCTGCCGCCTGCTGCGGGTGGCGCGAGGGCTCGACGTACTGCCAGGGTACCCCCGCTGGCGAAGGGCCATTCACCAGCAGGCCGGTCTGCCAGCGAGCCTCGAGCAGGGCCACCGCCAGGCTTGCTGCCATCGAGATGGCATACTCGAGGTGCGAGGGGATATGCTCGTACGAGCGCTCCATGGTCTGCACGTCGAGAGCAACAATGGCCGCGGTGCTGGCCGAGGGTTCAAACTCGCGCATCTGCAGGGCACCGCTGCGGGCGCTGGCCCGCCAGTGAATGTGTCGTGGGTTGTCTCCCGGGCGATAGTCGCGCAACTGGCTAAAGCTGAGCGGATCGGGCCCCAGGCGCCGGTGGAAAGGGGCTTCGCCCTGAGGAACGCCGGCGTTGACAGTCAGTTGTGCAACGCTCCAAACACGTGGGTATACCACCAGGCGGATGGTGCCGGCCATGTCTCTGGTGACGCGACGATAGCCAAAAACATCGCCGGTGATGAGCTGGGCCGGCCCGATGGTGTACACGCCACGTGCAGTGCAGCGCAATGGCACGCGTCGCACAACACGCTCGTACCAGCGCAGCGACACCAGCGAGTTCAGCCACTCGGGGGCCGACTCGGCGCCGTCGCTATCGATCAACGTCAGGCCCTTGGGCAGGCGATCACGTGCCAAGAGCCAGGCGAGCGGCAGCGGTTTGGCATTGACGAGGGCGATCTCCAGCATCGCCTGTTCACCGGCAGAGACACGCTCACGCTCGAGCCTGCGCTGATAGGTAAGGCCCTGAAAACACAGGCGCACCCACAGCTCAGATACAAGCATGGCCAGTGCCAGTACTGAGGCAAACACCGCCAGAGCCGTCTGGCCGCGTGTCACCGCCAGGGCAAAGACGATCAGGGCCGCCACCGGCCCCAGTAGGCGCCTCACGCTGTTCCCGTTGTCTCCGAACCTGCAGCGTCAGGCACAGACCAGCGTTCTTCCACCGGCACCGGCACCTCGCTCAGGATGGCGGCGAGAACCTCGTTGATGCGCATCCCCTGAAAGCGACGCTGCGCAGTAAGCATTACTCGGTGAGCCACCACCGGCTGCACCAGCTCTTGCACGTCGTCAGGCGTCACATAACCCCGCCCTCGACAGGCAGCCAGAGCCTGAGCGGCGCGATAGAGGGCCAGCGTGCCGCGCGGGCTCAGGCCAAGCGCCAGCTCTTCGCTGGCGCGGGTGGCGCGGGCCAGCGCTACGATATACGCCTCGATGTCGGCATGCACCATCACCTCACGACAAGCACGCTCGAGCTCAAGCAACTCTGGCACCGTCAGCACGGGCTGCAGGCCAACGAGTGGATCGTCGTCGCGATAGCGGCGCAGAATCGCGCGCTCTTCTTCGGCCTCGGGATAGCCCACGCTGAGGCGCATCAGGAAGCGGTCGAGCTGTGCCTCAGGCAATGGGAAGGTGCCCTCGAGGTCGATGGGATTTTGTGTCGCCAGCACCAGAAACGGCTCAGGGAGGGGGCGCGTGGCCCCCTCGGTAGATACCTGCCTCTCCTGCATGGCTTCGAGCAGGGCGCTTTGCGTGCGGGGCCCGGCGCGGTTGATCTCGTCGGCCAGGATCACCTGGTTAAAGATCGGCCCAGGTCTAAACACGAACGTCTGCTCGCGTTGGTTGTACACACCTACGCCGGTAACATCGCTGGGCAGCAGATCAGGCGTGAACTGAATGCGCCCAAAGGTGCAGTCGAGGCTGCTGGCAAGGGCTTTGGCCAGAGTGGTCTTGCCGGTGCCCGGGACATCCTCGAGGAGCACATGGCCGCGGCACAGCAGGGCCACAAACAATAGCTCGATCGTCCGCTCCTGGCCGATGACGACAGTACTGACGTTAGCGATGACCCGTCTTGCGGCTGCACGAGTTTTGGCCGGTCCCACGGGCCTCACCAGTCCACCGCCGCGCCGTCATCTGGATGGAATGTCTGCGGGTTGGTCCAATCATGCCCGATCTTGTCGGCCAACGCCTCTTCATCGAGCTCGATGCCCAGCCCGGGGGCGGTGGGCAGATTGATGTAGCCATCGCTGAACTCAAAGGGTTCTTTGAGGTACCCCTCTCCCAGACTGACCTGTTCTTGCGCCAGAAAGTTGGGTGTGGCCGCATCGAGCTGTACGCATGCCGCCAAAGCAACTGGCCCCAGTGGGCAGTGTGGGGCGATGGCGGCGTAGTAAGCCTCAGCCATGCCAGCGATGAGGCGCCCCTCGAAAATGCCGCCCACATGGGCGATGTCGGGCTGTAGGATCGAGGCGGCTCGCTTCTCTAGTACCTCGCGAAATGCCCATTTGGTAAAGAGGCGCTCGCCGGCAGCGATAGGAATATGAGTCTTGTGCGCCAGATCGGCGAGCACATCGACGTTCTGACACTGCACCGGCTCTTCGATAAACAGCGGGTGGTAGGGCTCGAGCGCCTTGATCAACAAGGCCGCTGTTTGCGGCGGCACCGCTCCGTGAAAGTCGATGGCGATGTCAACCTCTTTGCCGGCGCCCTCGCGCATGGCTGCGAAACGCTCGGCCACGCGCTCGACAAAGCCCATCGTTTCGACGATGCGCGCGGGCCGCTCGCCACTGATGCCTGTCTTGAGGGCCAAAAAGCCATCCTCGCGCCCCTTTGCCGCGCTCTCGCGGGCCTCTTCAGGGGTGCGTCCACCGCAGCGGCCGTATATCTTGATGCGGTCTCGCACCGGCCCGCCAAGCAGTTTGTAGACCGGCAGGCCCACGGCCTTGCCAGCTAGGTCCCACAGAGCATGCTCTACGCCCGAGAGCGCGCTCGTCAGGATGGGTCCACCTCTATAGAAGGCATGCTTGTACATCGCCTGCCAGTGGTGCACCACGCGAGTGGGGTCTTGGCCGATGAGATAAGGCTCGAGTTCTTTGACGGCCGTTGCCACGGTCAGGGCGCGCCCCTCCAGGATAGGCTCGCCAAGGCCCACCAGGCCTTCGTCGGTATGCATCTTGAGGAACAGCCAGCGTGGTTTGACTAGGAAGGTTTCGATTGCAGTGATGCGCATCTTGTCGCCCCTCGTTCGGTATGGCTATCTAAAGTGGGATGTCGTCTGCCTCGGCGGCGAACAACTCGTCGACCATGTCGCGAGCCTGATCCAGCGTAAGCAGCGAGGCGGTCAGTGGGTCGAGCTGGATCGCGCGGTAGATACACTCCCGATCGTGCTGCTCATAGCCTTCGACGGCCAACGCCTGTACGGTGAGGTTGCTGCGGTTCAGGCCGGCCAGCGCCTCGGGCAGATCGCCCACATGGCAAGCGTGGAGGCCGCAGCCATCGGCCAGAATCGGCACCTCGACGACGGCGCGTGGTGGCAGGTTGGTGATCAGGTGCGTGTTGGGCACGTTGCCGTTGAACACGTACGGCTCGTTGGTCTCGATCGCATTGATGATACGTGTGCAGTACTCGTGCGAGCGCCCCATCTCGATGGGAGCGTCGCCATAGGCCATCTCGTGGAGATGAGCATCCTGCTCTGCACGGCGAGCGAGGGCGCGCTGCCAGCGCGCCTCGGGGCTGAGATCGCCATCGACAACGCCCCACATGCGTGGGTTGGTGTAGCGGGCGATCATCTCGGGGGTGCGCCTAAAGTAGGGCAAATACTCGGATAGATGGACTGACGACTCGGAGACAAAGGCGCCAAAGTGCTTGAGCGTCTCGAACTTGACGATGTCGCTCTCATAGACGTCGGGGTTCTGCATGGCCTCGTAGATTCTGGGATAGGCATCTTTGCCGCGGTGCCTGTACTCGAGGAACCAGGCCATGTGGTTGATGCCCGCCGCCCAATAGGATACCTCATTGAAGGGCACCCCGATATAGCCGGCCAACGTCTGTGCGGTGCCCTGTACCGAATGGCACAGGCCGACGTAGCGGATGTCGGTCAGGTCGGTGATGGTCCACGAAAGCATCACCATCGGGTTGGTGTAGTTAAGCATCAGCGCGTTCGGGCAGCAGATCTCCATGGCCTGGGCGATATCGACCATTGCCTGCACGTTCTTGAGAAAGTAAAAGACGCCGCCCGGCCCGCTGGTGTCGCCGACAGCCTGGTTGATGCCATAGCGCTCAGGGATGGTGATGTGGTGCCGACTGTCTGAAGCGCGGACCGACACAGTGACATAATCGGCGCCCTGCAGCGCTGTCGTCAGGTCTGTAGTGGCGGTGATACGCGCGGGCTTGTTGCCCTGCAACACCATACGGTCGGCCAGCGCTTTCATAGTCCTGAGCCGGTCGGCGTCGAGATCCATAAGGGCGATCTCAGCGGCCTCGAGGGCGGGGAAGGAGAGGACATCGGCGATCAGACGGCGGGCAAACACGTGGCTGCCAGCGCCGATCATGGCGATCTTCATCTGCACACCTCCTGGGCGTCTCTATCGGCGAGTATAGACCCGCAGGCGATGGCCCGCAATTGCCTCGAGCGCAGTAATGTCGTAGAATCCTATCGTACAGGTGACCCGCGCGCGGGCGCCCAGTGAGCGATGGCCATGGCCGGTCGGAGTATCCTTGAGCGATGACCGATACGGCCCATACAGTGGAGTTGAGCCCGCGCCTGTTGGCGTGGGTTCGTTTTGTTTGCAGAGGTGTCATGTCGCTGTTGGTTTGTGAACAACTCGCCCTGAGCTATGGTTTAGACGGTGATACGCCGATTCAGGCTTTGCGTGGCATCGATCTGTCTATCGGCGCAGGCAGCTTTGTGGCGTTAGTGGGCCGCAATGGCTCCGGCAAGTCGAGCCTGGCGCGTTGCATGAATGGTCTACTGCAGCCAACCAGCGGTCGCGTGCTGGTAGACGGCCTGGATACACGATCGCGCAGTGACCGCATCGCCATCCGCTCAACGGTGGGCATGGTCTTTCAGAATCCAGACAACCAGTTCGTCATGTCCACCGTGCGTGAGGAGGTCGCTTTTGGCCCAGAGAACCTGGGCGTGCCTATGCCCGAGTTGGCGAATCGCGTAGAGCAGGCACTGCGGGCCACAGGCCTTGAAGACGTGGCTGATGCGGACCCGCAGCATCTTTCCGCGGGGGGTAAGGGGCGGCTGGCGATAGCCGCCATGTTGGCGCTCCAGCCTCGCTGTCTGGTGCTGGATGAGACGACGGCCCTGATGGACCCCCTGGCGCGACGCGAAACGCTGGCGATGGCGCGTCAGCTGCGCGATCGTGGCATCGCGGTGATCTGGGTTACCCACCACATGGATGAGGTTGCCCACATGGAGCGTGTGGTGGCCCTCGACCACGGACGCATCGGCTTTGATGGCTCGCCAGCCGAGCTGTTTGCCGACATGGCGCTCTGTGAGGCGCTGGGGCTGGGGCTACCACCCTCGGTGCAGGTGGCCCAGGGGCTGGCGGCACGCGGGCTACCTGTGCGGCCGGTTGCGCTGCAGACCGAAGCGCTCGTCGACGATCTGGTGACGGCGTGGAGTCAACGGGCATGACCCCCATCATCGAGATCTCACACCTGCAGCATACCTACCTGGCAGGAACGCTAGCCCACCGTGAGGCACTGTTCGATGCCAGCCTGCAGGTGCTGGCAGGGCAATCTGTAGCGCTGATCGGGCCCACAGGGGCGGGCAAGTCGACGCTTTTGCATTTCTGCAATGGCTTGCTGCGGCCCCGAGAGAGCGGACGCGTCATCGTCTTGGGGCATGATATGGGGCGCGATGTCGATCTGGCAGCCTTGCGGCGGCAAGTTGGCCTAGTCTTTCAAAACCCGCATCACCAGCTCTTTGAACGCTTTGTGGGTGACGATGTGGCCTATGGGCCTCGTCAGATGGGGCTCGATGAGGACGAAGTCGATCGGCGCGTGCAGTGGGCACTCGAGGCAGTGGCCCTCGATCCCGCCATCTTTGCCGATCGGCCGACACTCTCGCTGAGCGGTGGCGAAATGCGTCGGGCGGCCATTGCTGGTGTGCTGGCTACACGCCCTGCAGTGCTGGTACTCGACGAGGTTACCACCGGGCTAGACCCTGAGGGCCGCCGGCAGTTGCATGCCCTGTTGCGGCGCCTCAAGTACGATGAGGGTGTTACGTTCTTGTTCGTGTCCAACGATCTCGATGAGGTGGCTGAACTGGCCGACGAGGTTATTGTCATTCACGCAGGCCGAACAGAGGTGCAAGGCCCTACGCGTGACGTGCTGGCCGACATCTCGCTGCTCGAGCGCTCCGGGCTAAGTGCACCCTTTGCCCCGGCGCTGTTCAGTTCGCTAAGGGCGCGCGGGTTATCACTTCGGGGGGCGCCGCTGACGCCAGCAGAGGCCGAGGAGGAGCTATGGCTGGCCTGGAAGGGCTGAGGCATGTCTCTATCGGACGCTATGTGCCCCGAGACTCGCCGGTGCACCGGCTTGACCCGCGCGTCAAAGTTGGCGGCCTTGGAGTCCTGGTGATGCTGGTGGCCGTACTGAGTGGCATCAGTGGGCTGGCTATGCTCACGCTGGCTATGCTGGCCCTGACGCTGTTGGCGCGGATCGGCTTGCGCTATATGTGGAGCAGCATCAGACCGGCGTTGCCGATCATCATCGTGCTCTTGCTGCTGCAACTGCTGTATACACCGGCTCAGCCAGACGATCGCATCCTGCTCGCCTGGGGCGCTATTCGCCTCACATGGCCGGCGCTACGCCTTGTCATCGTGGCGTTGCTGCGCTTTGCTGCGTTGATGCTGGCCGTGGGTGTGCTGACGGGGAGCACGACCTCGGGAGCACTGATTCGCGGCGTGGAGGGGCTATTGCGCCCACTTGTCCGGCTTGGGCTGCCGGCCCACGAGCTGGCATTGGTGGGCTCGGTAGCGCTGCGCTTTCTGCCGCTATTGGGCGAGCAGCTCGAGTCGATCGCCATGGCGCAAGCATCGCGCGGCCTGGCCGAGACGCGGGGGCGCTGGCATCTCGTAGCTAACGCACGCCGCGTAGCGCAGACTATCGTGCCATTGTTCGTCGATGTCTATCGGCGTTCCGAAGAGCTGGCGCTGGCCATGCAAGCGCGCTGCTATAACGGCGGCAAGGGCCGCACCCATCTGATAGAGCAGCACCTGGTCGGCCAAGACTGGCTGGCGTTGGCCGCGTTGACGTTATTGGCCGCTTTGGCCATCTGGCTACAAAGATTGCCGTGAAAGGGGGCTATGATGGATGATCGGGGGATTCGCCGGGTGGTGCTCGCCGGGTTTTTGCTGGCCCTGACGCTGCTCCTCGTCTTTACGCGTGTGGGAATGATCCCCATGCCAACACCCGCGGGCAATGCCACGGTGGCGCATATCCCTGCCATTGTGGGCGGCCTGCTCGAAGGGCCCCTGGTGGGCCTGATCGTTGGCCTGGGGCTCGGCTTTGCCTCGTTCGTGAACGCCACGGTGCCCATGTTCAAGGACCCAATGGTGGCTATCATGCCACGACTGTTCATCGGCGTGGTGGCAGCGCTGGTCTATGCCGGTGTACGCAGGCTCGACAAGCGAGGCCTGCTCGCCATCGGCGTGGCGATGCTGCTGCTCTTGTTGGGTGCTAGCTGGCAGCTCGGGCGCGAGAGGCCCATCATGGGCGTGATCTGGGCTGCGGTGGCTCTGGCGGCGGCCGCGGCCCTGTGGTTCTGGCTGCAGCGCGAAGACGTTGCGCTGGTGCGAGTGGGCATAGCGGCGGGGGCAGGCTCGTTGACCAACACGGTGCTGGTGTTGGGCATGGCCGTGGTGCGCGCCTATCTGACACTGCCGGTGGCAGCTGGCATTGGGTTGACCCATGGTCTGCCCGAGATGATCGTGTCGGCGCTGATCACCATCGGTGTTGTGGCGGCGGTGCGCAATCTGGGCGGGCGACGACGTCGGCAGGCCAAAAGGTCGTCGGCAATGAGTGGCCGTAAGGGGGGATGAGATGCTACTGTGTATCGATGTCGGCAACACCAATATCGTCTTTGGCGTGTATGCTGACCAGCAGTTGGTTGCTCACTGGCGGGTGGCCACCGACAGTCAAAAGATGCCCGATGAGTACGGACTGCAGACGCTGGGATTTCTACAGCGGGTGGGGGTCACGCCCCAAGATATCACCGGCATCTGCATGGCAAGTGTAGTTCCACCGGTAACCGATCTGATGTTGGAGATGCTCGCCGAATACGTTGGGCAGCGCCCCCTTGTGGTCGGCGCCGGAGTGCGCACGGGCGTCGCCGTGCGCTACGATGCGCCGCGAGACGTGGGCGCCGACCGCATTGTCAATGCCGCGGCGGCCTACCGACTGTATGGCGGCCCCGCCTGCATCGTCGATCTGGGCACGGCCACCACCTTTGATGCACTCTCAGAGCAGGGCGACTATCTGGGTGGTGCCATCGCACCTGGCATACGCCTGGGCGCCGAGGCGCTCTTTGCCCGCACAGCCAAGCTGCCCCGAATCGACCTGCGACGTCCGCCCAAAGCCATCGGCGCGAACACCGTCGACGCCATGCGCTCGGGCATTCTGTTTGGATATGTGGGGTTGGTCGAGGGAATGGTGGGGCGCTTCCGGCAAGAGCTAGGGCCTGAGATGCGCGTTATCGCTACCGGTGGCCTGGCAGAGATCATCGCCGCCGAGACGTCGGTGATCGAGCATATCGAGCCCTGGCTTACCCTGAAGGGATTGCGCATTATCTACCAGCTCAACGAGGTGTAGCCATGATCTTGCAGGGCGCCGATATAGTGTTGGGCGTGACGGGTGGCATCGCCGCCTACAAGGCGGTTGACCTGTGCAGCAAGCTGGTGCAAGCCGGTGCAGGCGTTGACGTCGTCATGACAGACGCTGCCACGCACTTTGTGACGCCGCTGCCCTTTCAGACCATCTCAAAGCGGCCAGTCTCGGTAGACCAGTTTCGGCTACTACGAGACATGGATATGGCCCACATCGAGCTCTCGAAGAAGGCCGATGTGCTGGTGATTGCGCCGGCGACGGCCAACACCATTGCCAAACTCGCTAACGGGGTGGCCGACAATCTGCTATCCAGCACGGCTCTGGCCTGCACAGCGCCGTTGGTGCTGGCGCCTGCGATGGACGCTGATATGTGGGCTCACCCTGCTGTCCAACGAAATGTAGCAGTGCTGGTCGAACGAGGCGCCTGGGTGGTGGGGCCCGGCGAGGGACGGCTGGCATCGGGCCGCATGGGCCGGGGCCGGCTCGTCGACACGAGTCAGATCCTCGGGGCCATCCGGCAGGCCTTGGGCAGCCGAGGGGCCCTGGCTGGTCGTAGCGTGGTGGTTACGGCGGGCGGCACTCAGGAGCCGCTCGATCCCGTGCGCTATCTGGGCAATCGGTCATCGGGCAAGATGGGCTATGCCCTGGCCGAGGCCGCGCGCGATGCCGGTGCGCGAGTGGTGCTTGTGTCGGCCCCCACAGCCCTAGAGACGCCCTTTGGCGTTGAGCTGCGTCCCGTTCAGACAGCGGCGGAGATGGCTGCAACGGTGCTGTCAGCCCTCGAACAGGCTGACGTGCTACTGATGGCCGCTGCAGTGGCCGACTATCGCCCCGCCGAGGTGTCGCTGCAAAAGATCAAAAAGGGCTCCGGCGATCTGGCCTTATCGTTGGCTCGCACCACCGATATTCTGGCTGCGGTGGCTGAACGCCGTGCCCAGCCTGACGCTCGGCCTGGCGTGGTGGTGGGGTTCGCAGCCGAGACCGAGCATGTGCTCGCCAACGCCCGCGACAAGTTGGTGCGAAAGCGCCTCGATCTGATCGTCGCTAACGATGTCTCGGCCAGCGACAGCGGCTTTGCGGTGGACACCAACCGCGCCACCCTCATCGACCAAGAGACAGAAGAGAACCTGCCGCTGATGTCCAAAGCAGACTTGGCCGCGCGGATCATCCAGCGTGTCGCCAGTCTGTTCGAGGTGCGTCGATGACACTCTATCCGGGCTCGCTGACGGATGTGCTTGGCTTGCGTGTTGGCCACGCCCACGACGCCGCGGCGCTGACGGGCTGCACAGTGGTGTTGTGCGATTGGTCAGCCACCGTCGGGGGCGAGGTGCGCGGCAGAGCGCCCGGCACCCGCGAGACGGCATTGCTCGAGCCAGGCGGACTGGTGCAGCAGGCGCATGCTGTGCTACTCGCAGGCGGAAGTGCCTTTGGCCTTGCGGCTGCCGACGGGGTGATGCGCTATCTGGAAGAGCGAGAGATCGGCTTTGATGCGGGTGCTGCGCGTGTGCCCATCGTGCCGGCAGCCGTGCTCTTTGACCTGGCGATCGGCTCGGCTCAGGTGCGACCAGACATGGCTATGGGATACGCTGCCTGCGTCCACGCCAGCGCGCCCGCCGTTGAACAGGGCAATGTGGGCGCAGGTATGGGAGCCACCGTAGGCAAGCTGGCGGGGTTGGGGCGCGCCACCAAGGGCGGGCTTGGCATGGCGAGCCTCACGGCTGGCTCACTGACGGTTGCCGCACTGATGGCAGTCAACGCGCTGGGCGAAGTGCGCTCGCCTGCCAATGGGCGCATCTTGGCGGGCGTGCGAGCTGACGTCTCGCCTGGCTGGCTGCCAGCGGACACACTGCTAGCGGCCTCTGCAGGAGGCGCGGTGGGCAATACGGTCATCGGCGTAGTGGCCTGTAACGCCTGTCTCGACCAGGCCGAGGCCAATCGGCTGGCACAGGCTGGGCAAGACGGGCTTGCCAGAGTGATTCGGCCCGTGCACACGCTGTATGATGGCGATACGGTGTTTGCCCTGGCGCTGGGCGATGTGCGCCCCAACGCCGTGCTCCTTGGCGAGTTGGCCACCGAGGCCGTAGCGCGCGCCGTGGCGAATGCGGTGTGGGTCTGCGAGAGCGCTGGTGGCCTGCCCAGTGGCGCTGCTTGGAGTAGCGAAACGTAAAGAAGCGCGACGATAGGGTTGACCTTGGCGGCGGGCTTGGGTATAATGTGAAGGTGAACACATGCAGTCAGTGTAGGTCGCGCCAAACGTTGATGTTGCAAAGCCTCGTTGTCTGGCCCCGCTGAGGGTGCTGGTGGCGAGCGCTTTTTTATGCGCAGCGTGCCCGTCTTTTTGACGAGAGGAGGTGTACTCGATTCATCGTGAGGCCCGGCCGGCCCGGGGTCGCCGGCCGTGGCGCCATCTTTGCCAGCAGTCATCCAAGACATCGATCTGCGCTTTTGGCCTCATTAACAGAATCCAATAGGGACGGCACTGAGTTAGGCAAAGGAGCAGAGACTTGACTCGCACGGATGCTTACGACGATGGAGCTCTGGAACGACCGCGCCGCCGCATAGAAGCTGACCTGGACAGCATCTCTCCCGACGATACAGTCAGCCTGTACCTCAAGCAGATGGGCCAAGTGCCGCTGCTCACCGCAGAAGAAGAGGTCATGTTGGCTCAGCGTATCGAGCGGGGTGTTCAGGCTGTCGAGCGGTTGCGCTGCGAGCAAGACCTTGATCAGGACAGCATCGAGGACCTCAAGGATGTGGTTTACCGTGGTGAGTTGGCCCGCAACCGTCTAATCGAGGCCAACACGCGTCTGGTAGTTAGTGTGGCCAAAAAGTACATTGGCCAGGGGGTGCCCCTGCTAGACCTTGTGCAGGAAGGCAATATCGGGCTGATGAAGGCCGTCGAAAAGTTCGACTATCACCGTGGCTTCAAGTTCAGCACCTACGCCACATGGTGGATTCGCCAGGGCATCACCCGTGCCCTAGCACAACAGAGCCGGCTGATTCGCTTGCCTGTTCACGCTGGTGATCAGATCAGGCGTATCTATCGTGTGGTGGAGCAGTTCGAGCAAGATGAGGGGCGTCGCCCGACGCCCGAGGAGATCGCCGAGCAGACGGGCATCCCTGAATCCAAAGTTGATCGCCTCATGCGGATCTCGCGCTATCCGGTATCGCTCGAGCGGCCGGTGGGCGATGAGGGCGATACCGAGTTCGGAGACTTTATCGAGGATGAGGACTCACCTGCGCCCAGCGACATGGCCTACCGACAGCTCTTGCGCGAGGCGCTGCAAGAGGTGATGTCGTCGCTATCGCAGCGCGAGTCTCGCATCTTGCGCATGCGCTTTGGCCTGCGAGATGGCAAGGCGCACACGCTCGAAGAGGTGGGCGAAAAGTTCGGCCTAACGCGTGAGCGCATTCGGCAGATCGAACACCAGGCTCTGGCTCGGCTTCGGCACCCCTATCGCAGCAAGCAATTGCTCGATTATCTGCGCTGACCTCAACGCGCAATCATCGACGCCCCGCCCGACCCGGCGGGGCGTCGATTGTCACTGGCCAGCACTTTTACTGCGGGCCATGGTTGCGGCCAGCTCAAAGGCTTGTCGCAGGCTCGAAGGGTTGGCCACACCCTGACCAACGATGTCATAGGCGGTGCCGTGATCGACAGACGTTCTGATGATCGGCAAACCTAAGGTCACGTTGACGCCCTCGTCAAAGGCCAGCAGCTTGGTGGGGATGTGCCCTTGATCGTGGTACATGGCCACCACAGCATCATAGCGGCCCTGGGCGTGCATTTGGTGAAAGACTGTGTCGGGCGGCTGTGGCCGCTGGGCGACATCGATGCCTGCAGCGCGTGCCGCGTCGATGGCCGGCTGAATCTCGAGTCGTTCTTCGTCGCCAAACAGGCCACCCTCTCCAGCGTGCGGATTCAGGCCGGCAACGGCAAGGCGGGGGCGAGCGATACCGAGTTGGTGCACCGTGCAATGCGTGAGCTCGATGACGGTTTGTATGCGGGCCACCTGCACCCGCTCGATGGCCTCGCGTAGTGAGCAGTGCGTGCTCACGTGGGTGACGCGAAAGGCCCCCGCCACAAGCATCATCGTCACGTTGCGCACGCCGGCCCGTGCAGCCAGGATCTCGGTATGCCCCGGCTCCTGTATGCCGGCGAGGTGGAGTGCCTCTTTGTTGAGAGGCGCTGTGACGATGGCATCGATCTGCCCTGCCAGAGCGAGATCGGCAGCCATGATCAGCGCCTCGTGGGCGGCGTGGCCTGCGGCGGGCTGAACTGTGCCCATACGCTGAGCATGCTCATCGACATTCTTGAGGTCGAGCACATCGATGCACTCTGGCTCCTCAGGGGGAAGCTCAACGGCCGAAGCCAGCCGACGCACGGCACGCTGTATGCGCAGCTTTTGGAGAGAGCGCTCGATGCAGCCAGCGTCACCGATCACCAGAGCGCGTGCCTTTGGTTTGAACGCCGTATCGCCCAGGAGCTTGGCAATGATCTCGGGACCGATGCCGTTAGGGTCACCCATTGTAATGCCGAGCAATGGCTTTGTCGTCATGCTGCTCACCTCGTCGCTCCATGTCGAATCCACTCGCTGGCCGCCAGCAGGGCGCGTGGCGAACCAAAACCACCGGCCTTGGTGACCACAGCTAGGCCGGCCAGAGGGCCATCTGCTACCAGCGAGCCAGGGATGCCTGGCTCTATCGCCGCTATGATCTCCAGTGATGTGATGCCCAGCGCGCGCCCCACCTCGAGCGCCGTGTCGCCGCCCGTGAGCACCAGGCCCGCCAAACGCGGCCTGGCGGAAAGCGCAAGTTGGGCTGCTCGCCCCAGGTTGCCGGCTATGGTAGCCGACCTTACGCCAGATACCGACGGCCCGAACGAGGTCGTCAGAGCAACATCATCACCGGCCAGTAGGGCGGCTGCCGCCATATGCCCGGCATCCTCCGCTGCCTGAGCGGAAGCCGGAGGGTCGAGCTCGCACCAGGTGATACGGGCGCTACGGAGGGTATCGAGTTGCGAGCGGGTTGCGGCATTGAGGCTTCCTGAAACCAGCAGCACAGGGCCGGCACTGCCGGTGTAGATGGGGTGGTATTCGCCCTCCAGACGCATTGCATCAGCCCAGGACGCCGCCAGGCCAGCCGAACCACAGGGCAGCATGGCACTGTCGCTCGCCGCAATGGCGTGTGCCAGCCGGTCTAGATCATCACGGTTCTGCGTCTCGACGACGGCCAGCCGAACCGCGTTCAGGGCACGCATCAGCCACGGGCGTTCGCTGCGCACTGTGTCCACGCCGATGAGCGCCACAGGCTCGTCAATACCTCGTCGCACGATCGACACTAGGTCGGCGGTGTGTGCTGGCCACTGCGGGTCATTGGCCAGCCCCGTCTTGTGCACTGGCACGCCGTCCACCAACAGTCGCCCGTCCTCGACGGTGCGCCCGGTCTCGATGAACGCCGGCGCGATCACGGCCACGTTGTACCCGAGCGCGTCTCGCAGGGCGACGCACTCTGGCCCTACGTGGCCTCGTAGCGTCGAGTCGAGCTTTTTGTAGACGAGCCGCCCGGTGCACATGGTTGCAGCCTGTCTCACGCGGGTCAGCGCTACACCACGCTCTGCCGCGCGGGTTGCGGTGTTAAAGACCATCGCATCGGCGGCGGGCTGCGGCATCAGACCAAGCGAAACGCGCGTGTCCAGCCCGCAGGTGGCCAACTGCAGGCCAGCGTCGAGGGCGCCGGTCAGATCATCGGACACAACTGCCACACGGCGCCGCGTGACGGCTCTATCGGCGACCACGCAACCTTCCTTGAGAGAAGCGTTGTTGCGACCTACAATAGCACTGCTCAGCAGGGCCTCTATCGTCAGCGACGCTGGGCACAAAGGAGCGGAAGGGATGCAGAAAAAGTACCGTGCACTGCGATTCGTGGTTGGGCTCTATCGCGTCTTGGCCTGGGTGGTGCTGGCTCTCGGCGTGCTGGCGTCCATCGGCATGATCATTGCCAGCATAACGGCCAGGGGCCAAGGCATGGGCTCTATGCTGGAGAACGTGCCCATGATGCCGGTTGGCACTGGGATTGTGGGCGGCCTGGTGGCGGCGGTTGTGATGCTGCTCTACACCGCGCTGCTCTTTATCATCATGTGGGCCGGCAGCGAGTTTGTGATGCTCTTCTTGGATATTGAGCGCAATACCCGTGAGACGGCCCTCTATCTGAGGGGCGAGTTGCAGCAGACGCCGCCTCCCGAGGCCATCACCTGGCAGCAGCCAGGGCCCAACGTCTAGGTTGCTCATTCCCAGCAGCGCGGTTTGCAGATCAGCTCTAGAACGCGCAGGTCGAACAGGTCCTGCGCGTTCGCTGCTCGTACCACCAGCGCGGCGTCAACGCCGCCACCCGTGCCGCCCAGTGAGACGATCTCTGGGCCCACGGGGATGGCGCCGCAATCTGCTGCCATGAGGGCGAGTTCGCAAGCAACTTTGACTCCTTGACACATGGTTCGTAGCGTAAAGGCGATGATCTCGTCGATCTGATAGCTGCCCAGTTTGCGGCGCACAGCTCGACCGACGCCGCCCAGAGCATGCTGGCAGGTGATGACCTGAGCACCGGCTGCGATCAACTCTTGGCGCACATCAGCGGGCATCTCCTGCTGGTTGGGGCGCACGAATCCGGCCGAGTGGGTCACCACCACCACCTGCTCGTCGCGGCGCAACTGCAGCGCCTTGCGGCCCGTGGCGCCAGTGGTCGAGGGCACCACGACGTGTCCGATGCCCAGTGCGCGCGCCCGCCCAAAGGCCAGCTCTAACGCGCGATCTGTGTTATCGGGACCGGCTTGAGCAAAATAGGTGCATGGCACGGTCTGTTCAGGCATCTGTCTGCTCCTCATTCTGACGTGCGAGCGCTTCTCGCGCCCATCTGGCTCGGTTCATCTCGGTTTCGTAGCGATCGAGGGCGCGGAAGATCGAGCGCTTGATGCGGTGTCGGCCTACCTCCAGTTCGCGCAGCATGCGCTTGATCTGGGCACGCTGCGAGTCGACACCTGCGGGGCAGGGCGATCCCTCGATGGGGTAGCCGCTGGCCTGAGCGAAGTCCGCAAGGTCACGTTCTTCTGTCAGCAGCAGGGGGCGAATCAACTGTAGCTCTCCCTCAAAGAACGACGATCTGCCTGCCATGCCCTCGATACGTGAGGCGTACAGCAGATTGAGCAATACGGTCTCGGCGGCATCGTCGCCATGGTGCCCCAGGGCCACTTTGTTGCAGCCGAGCGAGTATGCCAGCTCAAACAGGGCCTTGCGCCGATGCCACGAGCAAACAAAACAGGCGCTCTTGTCCGTGGTATCGAGCTGAGCGGCGACTTCCATGGCGGCCATGGCTAGTGGTATGGCGCGTTCGTGGCACCATGCCTCGAGCCACGGCAACGCCACAGCTCGGCCGCAATGGGCATCACTACGCACATGCCCGGCCACCAGAGCGTAGTGGGCTCGTGACGACGTTTGACGGCGGTGTAGCAGATCGAGCAGCGAGAGGCTATCCTTACCGCCAGACACTGCCACAAGAATGCGGTCGCCATCCTCAAGCAGCCGAAAGCGCTTGTCAGCCTTGGTGATCGCCTTATTGAGATAGTGGGCGAGTTTATCGGTGCGCTCTGGCGCAGTAGGTCGCATCATGGTAGAGGGGATGATACTAGCTCCTTGAGGCGCCGACAACTGGCCGATTGACAGACACTCTGGTTGTGTTATAATCGCAGTAAGTTGATGTAGAATATGTACTAGAGGGCGGGCAGGGCGCGATGAAGATATCGACAAAGGGCGAGTACGGCATCAGGGCGATGCTAGAGTTGACGGCACGCTACGGCCAGGGCTATGTGCAGAGCACCGAGATCGCCGAGGCGCGCAACATCCCTGCCAACTACCTCTATCAGCTCCTGATCACCCTGCGCAAGGCAGGCGTGATTCGCAGTCGTCGAGGGCCGCAGGGTGGGCATATGCTGGCACGTCCGCCCGTCGACATCAGCCTGTCTGAGGTGGTGATCGCCCTCGAAGGGCCGCTGGCGCCCACTGGCTGCGTGCAACCTGATGTGGTGGACGATTGCCCCTTTGGCGAGCGCTGCGCTGTTCGCCACGTGTGGCAGCGTGTTACCGATGCCACACGACGCATCCTCGATGAAACTTCATTCGCTGACCTTGCCGCCGAAGAAGTCCATCTGGCTCAGAGCCAGCGGGCGCGCACTTCATAGGTCGCCCTTGACCTCCCGCTCAAGTCGCTCAAAGTAGGCGCACATGAAGACGTGACGCTCCTCTGCCAACTGCCTGGCCGTGGGGGTCACCACGAGTTCGCGCAGGCGCTGCAACTTGAAGCGGAACTCGTGCAGCGGCGTGTGAGTGTCGTTGGTCAAATCGTCGGCGCCGTCAACGGGCAGTCGCTCGGAGAGATTGTTCGCGACCTCGGCCCATAGTTGCTGATGCATGGCCCCTGCGACGGCATAGGCGCGGGCCACACCCACAGCGCCGATGGCATCAAGCTTGTCGGCGTCAAACAGCACTTGCGACTCGAGTGTGGTTGGTCGTCGATCGCTGCGAAAGCGGTGTTCGCGTATCGCGCGGCAGACCGCCTCGCGGTGCATCGGCGTTGCGGTGCTCAGCAGGCTGTGCGCCAAGTCGGCGCTGATCGCCGCGTGGTCTTGGCCCGTGGCCAACTGCTGGGCTCGGCCAGCATCGTGCAGCAGGGCAGCGTCGTTGACCACTTGGAGATCTGCTCCCTCCTCTCGCGCGATGCGCATCGCAAGCCGCCAGACGCGTAACACATGCTCAAAGCCGTGGGCGCTGTCGTGGTCGGCATAGTGCGCTCGGGCTTGATCCAGCGAGATCATACGCGGCTCCTGCGCTTGATGAGCATCGTCAGCCCCCACAAGAGTGCCGCCATGAACAGCATCGTGATCACGTAGCCGACCACTGCATTCACCCAGAAAGGCAGGGGATAGAGCTGAATCAACGTGTCACGGTAGTCAAACACCCAGGTCCCGCTCTGGAAGAACAGGCCATGAAAGACCGTGAAAAAGCGCTCAAAGTCCAGGGCTACCGAGAGCAATATGACCCCAATGAGGGCCGCCGTCAGCAAAACGCCGTGACGCAGGCCGCGGAC
>JAAYDS010000304.1 GCA_012729155.1 Chloroflexota bacterium
GAACTGCAGGGCGGTGGTGCACTGATCGATATTGGTGTACACGCTCTCGACCATTGCCTGTGGCAAATGGGCAACCCCAAGCCAGTGTCGGTCTCGGGCGTCACCTGGGCCAACTTTGGCAAGCGCCGCGACCTGGCCACCGTCCGCGGCCTGTGGGACGTGGATAGCTTTAGCGTCGATGACATGGGCGTCGCAATGGTGCGCTTTGAGAACGGCGCCTGCCTGGTGCTCAAGGCCTCGTGGGACGGGCACATCTCAGAGACCTTTATGGAGGCCCGCATCATGGGCACGCATGGGGGCGCCTATCTGCGTCCGCTGGCCATCTACAAAGACATGCATGGCACCATGGTGGATATCACCCCCAAGCAGTTGCCCACGGTCGATAGCCATCACGTCGAAATCGAGCACTTTGTCGCCGTCATCAAGGGCGAGGCCGAAGAGATCGTCAAGCCCGAGCAGGCGCTGGACGTGCAGGCCATCCTCGACGCCATCTACGAGTCGGGCGTGACCGGCCGTGAGGTACTGCTGGGCTAGCAGAGGAGTAGGGCACCATGACCGTGCGTGCTGCTGTTGTGGGGCTGGGCATGGGGCGTAACCATGCCCGTGCCTATCATACTTCGCCGCGGGCCGACCTGGTGGCTATCTGCGACCTCAACCCGGCTCTGCTGGCCGAGTATCAGGCGCAGTATCCGCAGGCCAAGGCCTATACGGACTATCAAGAGATGTTTGCCAAGGCCAGGCTCGATGCGATCAGCATCGCCTTGCCCAACTTTTTGCACGCGCCCGTGGCCAAGGCAGCCCTCGAGGCGGGCATCAACGTACTGTGTGAAAAGCCAATGGCCCTCAACGCAACCGATGCCCAAAGCATGCTCGCCACCGCCCGGGCCAGCGGCAAGAAGCTGATGATCCACTTTAACTATCGCTACAGCGCCCAGTCGCAGTTTCTCAAACGCTATGTCGACGAGGGCCATCTGGGCCAGGTCTACTATGCGCGCACACGCTGGCTACGGTCGCGAGGCATCCCCAAGCTGGGCGGCTGGTTCGGCATCAAACGTCTCTCGGGTGGTGGGCCACTGATCGACCTGGGGGTGCACCGCCTTGACCTGGCGATGTGGCTGATGGGCTACCCCAAAGCCGTGTCGGTGAGCGCTTCGTCGTCCAACCTGCTGGGGGCACGCATCGCCCGCGAGCAGGGCGTTGAGTTCGACTGCGAAGACCTGGTGACCGCCCTGGTGCGGCTAGACAATGGCGCCAGCCTGAACCTGGAGGTGAGCTGGGCCGGCGGCACCGACCGCCGCGAGGACATGATGACGGGCATCTATGGCACCGGCGGCGCCGTGATCCAGCGCAATGTGGGCCACGGCTATGATTTCGAATGCCTGGCCCTGGACGATGCCGCCGGGCAGTTGGTGCGCGTCGAGCCCCAGATCCTCCCGGCGCAGGTGCCCAGCGCCGTCGACGACTTTGTGGACTGTGTGGCCGATGACCGCGAGCCCACCGCCAGCGCCGAGCATGGCCTGGAGATGATGCGCATCATCGACGCCATCTATCGCTCTGCCCAAGAGCAGCGCGAAGTGCGCCTCGACGTGTAGACCGTGCCGGGGCAGGATGGCTGGCCAACCTGCCCCGCATCAAAGGCATGGGCATGGCCATCTACCGAACCGGATTCACCATCGAGCATGGCTTTCGCTTCGACAACTGGTTTTCCTTTGACGTCCGCCTGACCCCGGCGCTGCGCCTCGGGCGCGTCGAACCGGGGCTATGCGGCGGCATGGCCTATGCCGCGCTAGACTATTATCATGCCGGCGTGCCCGTACCACGCATGCGTCAAGCCCCCCCATCGGGCTCGGCTCTCCTCCGCTATCTGATCGAGCGCCAGCTCGCCAGCAACCGGCCAGCGGTGCTGTATCGCGTTCTGCGGTGGACGCTTGGCGGTGTAGCGTCACTCGAGCAACGGATGCTAGCACAAGAGCTGCCTGCGTTGCGGCGGCGTCTGCAGCGCAACGAGCCCACCGTGTTGGTGCTGGTCCGTGCCCCAGACCTGTGGCATGTCACCGCCAACCACCAGGTGGTCGCTTACGGCTATCGTGAGGATGAGGCCGAGGGCATCATGCACATCGACGTGTATGACCCCAACTGGCCAGGAGAGGCCGTCAGCCTGAGCCTAGAGCTGGCCGAGCCCGATTGGGGCCTTGAAGCCTGGCATTCGCGCGAGGGCACATTCAAGGGGCTTTTCGTGCAGCCCTACGAGCCCCGACGGCGCGGCCTACCCATCATTCTCTGACAACAGGAGGAGTTACATGACCGCCTATCAACGCATCGATGAGCAAGAGCTGTTGCGCTTTACGCGCCAGGTGTTCGAGGCGATAGCTGTGCCTATGGCCCACGCGCAGACGATGGCTGAGAACCTGGTGGCTGGCGAGGTGCATGGCCTGGGCAGTCATGGACCATCGCGGTTACTGCGTCCATATGTCGAGCGCTTTCGTCAGGGTGGCACCAAGCGCAATCCTGATCTACAGGTGCTTTCGCGCTCGCGTGGCTGCGCCGTGGTCGACGGCGATGATGGCCCCGGGGCAGTGGTTGGCAAGTTTGCCATGGAACTGGCCATCGAGCTGGCGCGTGAGCATGGCTCGGGCTGGGTGGCTGTGCGGAACAGCACCCACTTTGGGCCGGCCTTTGTGTTCGGGCGCATGGCCCTGGCCCACGATATGATCGGGTTCAGCTCAACCAACTCGGTGCCGATGGTGGCGCCGTGGGGCGGCCGTGAGAAGGCGCTGGGCACCAACCCCATCTGTGTCTCGGTGCCTGGGTTGGCCACCAGCGGCATCACCCTCGACATGGCCACCACTGTGGTGGCGCGCGGCAAGGTGCAGCTTGCCGCTCTCGAAGACAAACAGATCCCCCTGGGATGGGCGCTGGACAAGGATGGCAACCCCACCACCGACCCCAACAAGGGCGAACAGATGGTGCCCGTGGGCAACTACAAGGGGTATGGACTGGCGCTACTGGTGGATGTCTTTTGCGCGTTGCTTTCGGGTGCAGCTGTGAGCAGCGGCATCGGCCATCTATTCTCAGTGGCCGACCAGCCACAACACATGGGGCACTTTTTCGGGGCGATGGACATTGCCGCCTTTGGGCCGGTGGCCCCCTTCAAAGCGCGCGTCGACGAGCTGGTAGCCGCCATGAAGGCCAACCCCCTGCGCGATGGCTTTGAGCGTATTCTGGTGCCGGGTGAGCCCGAATGGCTCAAGGCCGCCGAATACCGCCGCGAGGGCATTCCCATGGCCGAGGATGTGATCGCCGAGATGAACCAGATCGGCGCAGAACTGGGCGTGGAGACGTTGCAGATTCGCTCATAGTATCGACAACGCAACAAAGGGGCGCCCGCGGGCGCCCCTTTGTTATTTCCACCACGCTGTCACCTGCGGACAGCCACCTCAACTGGCTCACCGTTCAGTTTGAACGCCTGACGCTGATCCCACTCGCCGCCATCATCAGATAGCAACAGGGTCACGCAGAGCGTCTCTTGCAGGATATAGTCTCGCAACGCCTGAACAGCCTCGGCAGCCGCATCATCCAGGCCAAAGAGGCCCACGGTGATGCGCTGGTCCAGCTCATAGTCAGCGTCTTTGCGCAGCGTCTGCACGTAGCGCACCAGATCGCGCACCTGCCCCTCCGCCTCGAGCTCAGGCGTGATGACCGCATCGATAGCCACGGTGACGCCCTTGTCAGAGGCCACGGCCAGGCCTTCAGCCGGGTCGGCATGCACTATGATCTCCTCGGGTGCGATCGATACCACCTCGCCGCCCACGGTGAGCTCGACCGGCAGGCCAGCGTTAATGCGCCGCACTGCAGCAGCCGCATCGGTTTCGGCCAGGGCAGCGCGTACCTGCGGAAACGCCTTGCCCAGTTTGGGGCCCAGCTGGCGGCCGTCGGCCACCAGGCGGTATTGAACCAGTTGGCCCTCTTCGTCTACAAAGGCGAGCGATTTGACGTTGAGCTCGTCGGCCACAATCTCGATGAGCTCGGGCGACAGGCCGCCGCGCGTGCTCTCGGCAAAAACCAAGGCGCGGGAGAGCGGCTGGCGCACCTTGATGTTGACGCTGCCGCGTGCGCCTAGGCCCAAGCTGGCGATTTCACGGGCCAGCGACATCTGCTGCAGGAGCTCCTGGTCGACTGCGCACTCTTCAATCTCAGGCCAGTAGGTGTGATGCACGCTCTCAAAGGCCGCGGGCTGCACGCTGCGCACCAGGTTCTGATACATCGCCTCGGTGATAAAGGGCACGATGGGCGCCAGGATGCGGATCAACCGCACAAAGGCATAGTACAGTGTGGCATAGGCCATCTGTTTATCGAGATCGGCCTCGCTCTTCCAGTAGCGCCTGCGGCTGCGGCGGATATACCAGTTTGTCAGATCGTCCACAAAGGCCTCAACGGCCAGTGTTGCGCCCAGCGAATCCGAGTTCTCAAGCCGATCGGTGCAGATAACCACCACTTCGTTGATGCGTGCGATGATCCAGCGGTCAAGCGGGCTATCGCTCGCTGGCGCCTGCCCCTCGGGCCGTTTGGGGTCGAACCCCTCTGTCGATGGCTGCCACCCATCCAGCAAGGCATAGGTAGTCAGAAACTTGTAGACGTTCCACAGCGGCAAGATAAAGCGCCGCCGCACATCATCAGCGCGATTGTAGCCAAACATCAGATTGTTCTCGGGCTTGTGCGCACAAAAGAGCCAGCGCATCACGTCCACGCCCATGCGGTCTGCGGCCTCATCGAACGGGATCATATTGCCCGAGCTCTTGTGCATGGGCGAACCATCTTCGGCCAGGAGCGTGGCGTACGAAAAGTTCTGCAAGAACGGCGGCGTGCCCTCAAGCACGGTGGCCATGGCCAGCAGGCTATAGAACCAGTTGCGGAACTGGCCAGGGAACGATTCGCTGATCCAATGAGCTGGATACCACTCTCGCCAATAGTCCTTATTGGTACGATATTGCAGCGTCGAAAAGCTAACGATGCCCGCATCGAGCCAGGGGTTGCCCACATCGCTGACGCGACTCATCTCGGCGCCACACTTGTCACAGGCGATCTTGACAGCATCGACGTAGGGCCGGTGCGGCGTGTGTCCCTCAAAGGTCTCCCAGCCTGCGACGGCACGCTGGCGCAGCTCTTCCTCATCGCCCACCACGTGAAAGTGGCCGCACGCGGCGCACTCCCAAATGGGAAGGGCCAGGCCCCAGTAGCGTTTCTTGCTGATCATCCAGTCGTGCATGTTGCGCAGCCAGTCCAGCTCGCGCTCCAGGCCAAATGAGGGGATCCAGCGGATCTGCCGGGTGACGTCCATCATCTTGTAGCGCAACTCATCCATGCTGATGAACCACTCGTCAACCAGACGGAACACCAGCGGTGTCTTGCAGCGCCAGCAGATGGGATAGCGATGGGTATAGCCACGCACATGGTAAAGCAAGCCGCGATCGTCCAGGTCATGAAAGATCTCGTGCGCCACCTCGTGGACCTGCTTGCCGGTGAGCCAGCCAAACCCCTCAACAAAGTAACCCTCGTCATCAAGCGGGGCCAGCATAGGCAGCTTGTGCTCGCGGCCGAGCTGATAGTCTTCAGCGCCGCAGCCCGGGGCGATGTGCACGATGCCCGTGCCCTCCTCCTCGCCCACAGCATCCCAAAGGATCACCTGATGCGCCTGCACCGCAGTGAGCTCGACGCCGGCCGTTGCCCCGGGCACCGGCGTCAACCCACCAGGCCGTTGTGCTGCCGGCAGATCGTCAAAGGGACCATCGTAGGTCCAACCCACCAGGTCGGTGCCCTTGAGTTCGGCCAGCACCTCAACTGGCCCTTCGAGCATAGACAGGGTGCCCTTGGACAGGTAGAGAATCTGTTCGCCGTTGCGCACTTTGACGTAGGTGAGCTCGGGCCCCACAGCGGCGGCCACGTTGCTGGTGAGTGTCCAGGGGGTAGTGGTCCATACCAACAGGGCCTCGCCTGGGCGCTCGCGCAGCGGAAAGCGCAGCGTTACTGCGTCGTGCGTCAGCTCGGCATAACCGTCGGTGACGATCTCGTGCTGGCTGATGGCCGTCGAGCAACGCGGGCACCAGGGCATAACGTCGGCGCCACGATAGATCCAGCCCTGCTCCCAGCACTTTTTGAGCATGGTCCAGATCATATAGTTGTTCTCGGTGGAAAAGGTAAAGTAGCTCCCCCCCAGCTCGGGCAGGCCCAGCCGCCCCACAATGCGTTCGACCGCGTCGGTGACAGGCCCTTGAGGCCCATTGACCGTCACGATCTGCTGCGGGTCTTCATCGAGTTTGTCAGCCAGCTCACGCAGGGTATCGGGGTCATTCCAGTCCATCCAGAAGCCGAGGCGGATGGACTGCTCAGTCTGCAATGCCGCCATGCGCAGCACACGTTGCTTGCAGCGGTTCACAAAGGCAGCCAGTCCAAAAGCCTCGATATCCTTGCGCGACTCAAAGCCCAGTTCTTTTTCTACCTCGACCTCGACCCACAGGCCCTGACAGTCAAAGCCGTTCTGATAGCGTAGCTCGCGGCCACGCATGGTCCAGAAGCGGCTATACACATCTTTGTAGGTACGCCCCCAGCCGTGGTGCACGCCCATCGGGTTGTTAGCCGTAATAGGCCCGTCGATGAACGACCAGTGCGGCTCACCGCGATGCAGCTCGCGCAGCTGTTCAAAGGTCTTGCTTTCGCGCCACAGGCCCAGCATCTTGTGCTCGAGCTCGACCAGATCGACCGTAGCTGGGACAGACTGAAATGGCATTGATCCAACCCCTCCAGGTATTGATGCAACAAAAAGGCCCTCGCCCCATACAGGGACGAGAGCCTGGTAATCAGACTCGCGCGGTACCACCCCGCTTGGCCATAAAGGCCCGCTCTACGCCGACCGGCTACCTGAGCCGAGCAGCTCGCCACGATAACGTGCAGCGAACCCGGACAGCTCTACTCACAAACGCTTTCGGCTGTCAGCTCGAGAGTGATCTTGGGCCCCGTCGTGCGTGCCTGCTTTGCAGCTGCCGCAGACTCTCTGGACGCCGTAAGGAGCCTACTCGTCTCTGTCAACGCTTATAGGGTTATTATACCACGCCGCCCAACCTGGCGCAATCTAGCCGCCCAATACACCCAGGCCGCCCAGCAGCACCACCAGGATGAGCACTGGCGAGATGAGCTTTGCCACGCCGTAAAAGAACCGCACCATGCCCTGGTTATCGAGCGAGCCCTTGTTCGTGAGCCCCTCTTTGACCTGCGGCCAGCCCCAGCGCCAGCCGAGAAAGATACACAAGAACAGGCCGCCCACCGGCAGCAGGATGTTGGACGAAGCAAAGTCAAAGGCATCGAACAGGTTAAGCCCGCCGATCTTGACACCAGACAACCAGCTCTCGGCCAGCGCCGGAAATGCTCCTGCCACGGCCAACGCCACAGCAGTGACGATGGCTGCCCTTTTGCGCGACCAGCCCGTGTGATCCTCGAGAAAGGCCACCGGCACTTCAAAGAGCGACAGGGCCGCGCCTGTGGCGGCACATGCCGCCAACACAAAGAACAGCCCCATAAAGATCGACTGCACCACTGGCCCACCGGGCAGCGAGCTGAACACCGTCGGCATGGTGATGAACATCAGCGAGGGGCCAGCCGCCTTTTCGACGCCGAACGCAAACACCGCCGGAAAGATCGCTACGCCAGCCAGCAGAGACACGAACAGGTCGCCCAGCATAACGCGCACGGCGCTCTTGGGGATATCTTGCTCCTCGGGATAGTAGGAGCCGTAGGTGATCATGGTGCCCATGCCCACCGACAGCTTGAAGAACGCCAGGCCCATAGCGGCCAACACCACGCCAAAAGACAGCTTGGAAAGGTCCGGCTTGAAGAGAAACTCGAGGCCAGCCGAAGCACCAGGCAGCGTCAGACTGCGGATGGCGATGATCAACAGAATGACAAAGAGGATGGGTAGCAGTCGCTTGACCATCGCCTCGATGCCGCGGCTTACGCCGGCGATGATGATGGCCATCAACCCCGCCAACACCACCCATTGCAGACCAAGCGCGAGCCATGGGTTGCTGATGACAGAGCCAAAGGCCGCTCCCGTCACAGACGGGTCAGTCGTCACGATCTGCCCGCTGAAGGCCTTGACGATGTAGATCAGCACCCAGCCGATCACCTCGGTGTAGAACGCGATGATCAGAAAGGCGGCGATCACCCCTGCCGTGCCGATCAGCCACCAGGGCTCTTTGGGTGCCAGCTTACGCAGTGAGCCGATCGCGTCGGAGCGCGCTGTGCGGCCGATGACGTGCTCAGAGATCATCACAGGCAGGCCGATGAGAAAAGTGGCGATGACATAGACGATGATAAAGGCCGCACCACCGCTCTCGCCGGTCATGTAGGGGAACTTCCAGATGTTGCCGAGGCCGACGGCCGACCCTAGAGTTGCGGCGACCGCGCCCAACGTGCCTGTGAACCGTCCACGGACTCGGGGACCTGCACTGGTCATGTCGACATCTCCTCCTGAAACGTGGTTAGTGTCACCGCAACGGCGCGTGAGGTGCCCCATGGAGGCCGGAGCGTCAACACCCTCAGGTCGCGAGCATAGGACACGCTTCAATCTGCGTCAAATGAATGTAGTAACAAAAGATTCCGCTCTACATGGCGATGCACCGCACCAGGCACAGTATCTGTTTGACACCACGCCCCAGGTATGCTATGCTGGCTGAAATCCGTAGGGGATCACATCTTGAACTCCTTACCGCTCATCGGCCTTCTGCTCGTACTATTTGGGCTCCTCATTATTGAGGGGCAAATGCCGGTTGGGAGGGGTTCGCGCCAGCGCGCTTAGTTAGCCAAAAGCAAGAACCAAAAAAGAGCCTCACCCAACCAGGTGAGGCTCTTTTTTGACGGCCGAGGCAATGAGCGCAGTCAGGCAGTGTCGCGCCCGCAATGATGGGGGCGAGTGCGGTCGGTTGGCCGCCTACGCAAAGACGCCACACCCATGCCATAAAGGCATGTGGCCGTGGCGTTGTGTTTTCAGGCCGGGATGACTTGAGCCAAGCGCATGGAGAGGAGCAGGGTTGTGAGAAGCGACGTCATCAAAAAGGGTCTCGAACGCGCCCCACATCGTTCGCTGCTGTGGTCGCTGGGCCGCACCAATGAAGAGATGGACCGGCCCTTTGTCGGCATCATCAGCTCGTACAATGATATCGTCCCTGGCCACATGAACCTCAGCCAGCTCAATGCCGCTGTGCGCGAAGGTGTTTTCATGGCAGGGGGCACGCCCTTTGAGGCCAACACCATCGCCGTATGCGACGGCATCGCGATGGGACACCAGGGCATGAAGTACTCACTTGCCTCGCGCGAGTTGATCGCCGACTCGGTTGAAACCGTGGTGCAGGCCCACGCTTTTGATGCCATCGTGCTGGTCTCGGCGTGCGACAAGATCACACCGGGCATGGTGATGGCCATGGCCAGACTGGACATCCCCGCTATCATCGTTACCGGCGGGCCTATGCTTGCGGGCCGTCGCGGTGGTGAGACGCTGGACCTCAACAGCGCCTTCATGGCGGTGGGGGCAGCGACCAAGGGGCAGATCAGCGCCCGCGAGGTCGAGATCATCGAAAAGGCCTGCTGCCCCGGCTGCGGCTCGTGCGCCGGCATGTTCACAGCCAACACCATGGCCTGCCTGTGCGAAGCGCTGGGCATTGCTCTGCCGGGCAACGGCACCACGCCGGCGGTCAGCTCGCGGCGCATCGCCCTGGCGCGCCAGACGGGCATGGCGGTGATGACGCTGCTGGAACGCAACATCCGCCCCAGCGACATTCTCACCGCCGATGCCTTTCACAACGCCTTCTCCACCGACATGGCCATGGGCGGTTCGACCAACTCGGTGCTGCACCTGCTAGCCATCGCCCACGAGGCAGGCGTGGCCATCGACCTGCCCGACCTGAATCATTTCTCGGCCAACACGCCACACCTCTGCAAACTCTCGCCGGCGAGCGAGCAGCACATTGAAGACCTGCACTACTCGGGTGGCATCGGCGCTATTATGCACGAGCTCGACGACCTGGGCTTGCTCAAGCGCAACTGCATCACTGTGACGGGGCAGACCGTCGGTGAAAACCTCACGCCCGAGAGCCGCTGGGCGCCAGACTATGCCACCGTCAGCCGCAACGTCGTCCGCTCAGGCGACCAGCCTTACTCTGCCACTGGCGGCCTGAGCATACTTTTCGGAAATCTGGCGCCAGAGGGCGCCGTGGTCAAAAGCGCCGCTGTGGCCCCGAGCATGATGCAGCACACCGGGCCGGCGCGTGTGTTCGACTCGGAAGAGGCGGCCACCAGGGCGATCATCGATATGTCGTTTGACGAAGGCGATGTGATCGTCATCCGCTACGAGGGGCCCAAGGGTGGCCCTGGCATGCGCGAGATGCTAACTCCGACTTCGCTACTGTCAGGGATGGGGCTCGACGGCAAAGTGGCCCTGATTACCGATGGGCGCTTCTCGGGCGCGTCGCGCGGAGCGGCCATTGGCCACCTGTCTCCCGAGGCGGCCGCTCGCGGGCCCATCGCTGCTTTGCGAGATGGCGACCTGATCTCGATCGATATCCCTAACCGCAGTCTGCGTGTAGCGCTCTCTGATAAAGAGATCGCCGCTCGCATCGCGACCTTACCGCCCTTTGAGCCCACGGTGGCGCGAGGCTATCTGCGGCGCTATGCCCGCCTGGTGACCTCGGCCAGCACGGGCGCTGTGTTTGAGGAATAGGCATGACACACCGGCATACAAGCAAGGAGTCCCTGTTATGCGGCTGAACGGCGCACAGATCTTGTGGGAATGCCTCGTCCGCGAGGGCGTTGATACCGTCTTTGGCATCACCGGTGGGGCGGTATTGCCTATCTATCACGAGCTGCCCAACTATCCCATCCGCCACATCACCATGCGCCATGAGCAGGCCTGCGCCCACGCAGCCGATGGCTATGCGCGTGCTACTGGCAAGGTGGGTGTGTGCCTGGCAACCTCGGGCCCTGGTGCCACCAACCTGGTGACGGGCATTGCCACTGCGATGATGGACTCGTCGCCCATGGTGGCCATCACCGGACAGGTGGCCACCAACGCCCTGGGCACCGATGCCTTCCAAGAGGTGGATATCACCGGCATCACCATGCCCATCACCAAGCACAACTATCTGATCACCGACGTGGCCGATCTGGCCTTGGCCGTGCGCGAGGCGTTCCACATCGCCAGTACAGGCCATCCGGGCCCTGTGCTGATCGACATCGCCAAAGACGCGCAGACAGCCGAGATCGAGTTCGAGTATCCGGACTACGTCAGCCTGCCAGGCTACAAGCCGCATACTCGAGGCAACCCTCGGCAGATCAAGCAGGCGGCTGATATGATCAACACCGCCCAACGCCCGCTGATCATTGCTGGGCGTGGTGTGCTGGTTGCGGGGGCTCAGCAAGAACTGTGCGAGCTGGCCACCAAGGCACACATCCCCGTATCGACGACCCTGCTGGGGAAGAGCGCCATCCCCGAGACCCATCCGCTCTGCCTGGGCATGGGTGGCATGCATGGCGAGGCATTTGCCAACTATGCGCTGCAGCAGTGTGACTTGATCTTTGCGGTGGGTATGCGCTTTGACGATCGTTACACCTCAGCAGCGGGCACATTTGCGCCCAATGCCAAGATCGTCCACGTGGACATCGATCCCGCCGAGATCGCCAAGCGTATCCGCGTCGACCTGCCCATCGTGGGCGATGCCAAGAACGTGCTGCGGCAACTGCTGCCCCTCGTTGAGGAACGTGACCTCGCAGACTGGCTGGGGCAAATCGATAGCTGGCGTGCCGAGACCCGTGACCGTGACGCGCTGTGGCAAGAAACAGACGAGGTACTGCCCCAATACGTGGTGTTCAACATCTGGGAAGCCACCCGGGGCGAAGCTTTGATGGTGTCGGATGTGGGGCAGAACCAGATGTGGGAGGCACAGTACTACCGCCATGTGCGGCCCGGCGGCCTGATCTCATCAGGAGGGCTGGGCACCATGGGGTTTGCGTTGCCCGCAGCGATCGGCGCTGCCGCGGGCCGACCCGATTGCCAGGTGTGGGTGGTGGTCGGAGACGGCGGGTTCCAGATGACGCTGCAAGAGCTGGCCACCGTGATGCAGGAGAGGCTGCCCATCAAGATTGCCATCCTCAACAACGGCTTTCTGGGGATGGTGCGGCAATGGCAAGAGATGTTCTTTCAAAAGAACTACTCTGGGTCACCTCTACTGGGGCCCGACTTTGCCAAGCTGGCCGAGGCCTATGGCATCGCTGCAGCCACCATCGAGTCCAAAGAGGGCGTGGCCGCTGCCGTCAAGGCAGCATATGACTCGGATGGCCCCATGGTGATCGACTTTCGTATCGAGCGCGAACACAATGTCTTTCCGATTGTGCCAGTGGGCCACCCCATCGATCAGATGATCCGCCGGCCCAAGCAAACCCAGCCGTAGAGAGGAGCACTACCATGAGCTTGCCCCCACCAGATAGTACCTTCTCACGGCGCACACTGGTTGTCTTGATGGAAGACAAACCGGGCGTGCTGAGCCATGTGTCGAACCTGTTCCGCCGCCGCAACTATAACATCGAGAGCCTGACGGTGGGGCACAGCGAGACGCAGGACATCTCTCGCATGACCGTGGTGGTGCACGCCAACGACGCCATGCTCGAGCAGGTGGCCAAGCAGTTGTACAAGCTGATCAACGTCACCAAGGTGAGCGAGGTCAACACCGATGACGCGGTGATGCGTGAGCTGGCATTGATCAAAGTGCACGCACCCTCGGCTCAGCGCGCTGAGATCAAGCAGGTGGTCGATATCTTTCGCGCCCAGATCATCGATGTGGCGCTCGACTCGATGGTTATCGAGATCACTGGCGACGAGAGCAAAGTCGAGTCGCTGATCTCGATTCTCAAGCCCTTTGGCATCAAAGAGCTGACACGCACCGGCCGCGTGGCCATGATACGAGGCTCACTGACCGCCAACGGCACACGCTTTGGGTCCTAGCCAGACCGGCTCATCGAGCCGCTGGACAAGCAGTACGAGGAGGCTCCCTTCATGGCAACCATCTACTACGATCGCGATACCAACCCGGCCCTGCTGAATGGCAAAAAGATCGCCATTCTGGGCTATGGCAGCCAGGGCCATGCGCACGCCCTCAACCTCAAAGAGAGCGGTTGTGATGTGCGCGTGGGCCTATATCAGGGCAGCTCGTCATGGGCGCGCGCCGAGCAGGCCGGGCTCAAGGTGATGCTCTCTGGCGAGGCAGTAGCCGAGGCCGATATTGTCATGATCTTGACGCCCGATACCCTGCAGCCCGCCATCTATGCCAACGATGTGGCCCCCAACCTCAAGGCGGGCGCCATGCTGATGTTCGCCCACGGCTTTTCGATTCACTACAGCCAAATCGTGCCGCCCAAGAACGTCGACGTCACTATGATCGCCCCCAAGGCGCCTGGACATCGCGTTCGCGAGCTGTACATCGATGGCCAGGGCACACCAGGGCTGGTGGCCGTCTATCAGGACATCACCGGCAATGCCAAAGCGCTGGCACTGGCCTATGGCTCGGCCATGGGCTGTGGGCGCGCCGGCATCATCGAAACCACCTTTGCCGAGGAGACCGAGACCGACCTCTTTGGCGAGCAGGCGGTGCTCTGCGGCGGCGCAACAGCGCTGATCAAAGCAGGCTTTGAGACGCTGGTCGAAGCGGGCTACCAGCCCGAGATCGCCTATTTCGAGTGCCTTAACGAGCTCAAGCTGATCGTCGATCTCATCTACCAGGGCGGCCTCTCGTACATGCGCTACTCGGTGAGCGACACCGCTGAGCATGGCGACTACACCGGCGGCCCCAAGGTCGTCGACGATCACGTCAAGGCCGCGATGAAAAAGATGCTGATCGACATCCAGGATGGTACCTATGCCCGCGAATGGGTGCTCGAGAACCAGGCGGGCCGGCCCAGCTTTAATCTGATCCGTGCCCGCGAGCGCGACTCGCAGATCGAGCAGGTGGGGCGCAAGCTGCGTGCCATGATGCCCTGGCTCGACGCCAAGTAAATGATCGCCGCAACGCGTCGGCGGCGGTTCATCGCCGCCGACGCCTCTCAAGGAGTGAACCTGACCGTATGGTAGAACGCGTCTCGGTCCTCGACACAACACTTCGAGACGGCGCACAGCGCGAGGGCATCTCGTTTTCTGTCAAAGACAAGCTGCGCATCGCCGCCAAACTCGACGAACTAGGCATCGCGTATATCGAGGGCGGCTGGCCCGGCTCGAATCCCAAGGACGCCGAGTTCTTTGCGCGAGCAGCACAGATGCACTGGCAGCATGCGCGCATCGCTGCCTTTGGGTCGACGCGCCGCGCTGACAGCACGGTCGAGCAAGATCACAATGTTCAGGCGCTGATCGCGTGCGGCGCACCCGTTGCCGTGCTGGTGGGCAAATCTTCACCCATGCACGTGACAGAGGTGCTGCGCACAACGCTCGATGAGAACCTGGCGATGATCCACGAGACCGTCGCCCACCTCAAGTCGCGCGGCCTCGAGGTGCTCTTTGATGCTGAGCACTTTTTCGACGGCTATCGTCTCGACGCCGACTATGCCCTGGCGACGTTGCGCGCTGCGGCCGAGGCTGGCGCCGACAGGCTGGTGCTGTGCGACACGAACGGTGGCTGTCTGCCCTCTGAGGTTACGCGCATGGTCGCCGCGGTAACTGCGGCCTTCTCTAACCGCAGCATCGGCATCCATGCCCACGACGACACGGGTGTGGCCGTGGCCAACACACTGGCCGCGGTCGAGGCGGGCGCCGATCATGTCCATGGCACCATGAATGGCTACGGCGAGCGCTGCGGCAACGCCAACCTCAACACGGTCATCCCAAACCTAGAGCTCAAAATGGGCATTAGGGCGCTGGCCAACGGCGACCTCTCGCTGCTGACACAGGCCTCGTCGTACGTTACCGAAATCGCCAACCTGTTGCCAGACCCACATGCTCCCTATGTGGGGCAGAGTGCCTTTGCCCACAAGGCTGGCCTGCACGTCAGCGCCATGCTCAAGAACGGCGAGGCGTATCAGCATGTGCGCCCCGAGCTTGTGGGCAATGAAACGCGAGTACTGGTTTCTGAGCTGGCCGGACGCGGCAATATCGCCCACAAGCTCGCCGAGTTGGATCTGGGGGTCGAGCTGAGCGCCGAGCGCGTGGGAGCGCTGGCCACGCAGGTCAAAGAGCGTGAGAGCAACGGCTATCAGTACGAAGGCGCCGAGGGCTCTTTTGAGCTGCTGATACGGCGCAGCCAGCCCGATTACCTGGCGCCCTTTGAGGTGCTCGACTTTTTGGTGCTGGTCGAAAAGCGTTCGGGGCGCGACATCCTCTCAGAGGCCACGGTCAAGGCCAGCGTCGATGGCATGACCATGCACACCGCCGCCGAGGGCGATGGCCCTGTAAACGCCCTCGACCGCGCCATGCGCAAGGCCTTGTTGCCCTTTTACCCTGAGCTGGGGCCAGTGCAATTGACCGACTATAAAGTACGCATCATCGACCCCAAGTCGGCCACGGCCGCCAAAACGCGAGTTCTGATCGACGCCAGCGATGGAGAACAATCTTGGACCACCATGGGGTGCTCGGTGAACATCATTGAGGCCAGCTTTGAGGCGCTGATCGACAGTCTAGAGCTACCGCTACTGCGGCGGGCCTCTGCCAGAGGGATTGCTGAGCCGGCCACGACCGCGGCCCAGTAATCCAGAGGCTCGCCAGGTGCAGCAGGTCGTCTGCCGACAACACGATCAGATGCCAAGGAGCACGGATATGGAAACCGATCGCATCATCATCTTTGACACCACCCTGCGCGACGGCGAGCAATCTCCCGGCGCCACGCTGAATACCAGCGAAAAGATCGAGATCGCGCGTCAACTGGCTCGCCTGGGCGTCGATGTCATCGAGGCTGGCTTCCCCGCTTCATCTCCGGGAGATCTGGACGCCGTGCGCCGGGTGGCGCGCAGCGTACAGGGACCGGTCATCTGTGGCCTGGCCCGCTGCGTGCGCAGCGATATCGACGCCGCCTGGGAAGCCGTACAAGATGCCGAGCGCAAGCGCATCCACGTGTTCATCGCCACCAGTGATATTCACATGCAGCACAAGTTGCGCATGAGCCGTGAGCAGGTGCTCAACGCCACCCGAACCATGGTGGCCCACGCGCGCTCACTCTGCGAGGATGTCGAGTTCTCACCCGAGGATGGCGGCCGCTCTGACCCCGAGTTCCTCTATCAGGTGCTCGGCGAGGCCATCGCCGCCGGCGCCACCACGCTCAACATCCCTGATACGGTAGGCTATGTGACGCCCGACGAGTTCTACGAGCTCATCAAGGGCATCAAGGAGCACACTCCAGGCATCGAGAAAGCCATCATCTCTGTGCACTGCCACAATGACCTGGGCATGGCCGTCGCCAACAGTCTGGCGGGTGTGCGCGCCGGCGCACGGCAGGTCGAATGCACCATCAACGGCCTGGGCGAGCGTGCGGGCAACGCCGCGCTAGAAGAGTTGGCTATGGCGCTGCACACACGCCAAAGCTACTATGGCCTGACCACCGGCCTCGCTCTGCAAGAGCTCTACCCCAGCAGCCGTATGGTCTCGAACTTTACCGGCCTCACGGTGCAGGCCAACAAGGCCATCGTAGGCGCCAACGCCTTTGCCCACGAAGCGGGCATCCACCAAGACGGCATCCTCAAGAACCGCCTCACCTATGAGATCATGGACGCGCAGATGGTGGGGGTGCCCGAGAGCCGCCTGGTTCTCGGCAAGCATTCGGGCCGCCACGCCTTTGCTGACAGACTGTTAGAGTTGGGGTATCATCTGGAGCACGATCAGCTCGACAGAACGTTCACGCGCTTCAAAGACCTCGCCGACAAGAAAAAGGTCGTCACTGACCGCGACCTCGAGGCGCTGGTCTCGGATGAGGTGTTCCAGCCGGTGGAAGTGTATCGTTTGGAGCAGATTCAGGTCTCATGTGGCGACCACGCCATCGCCACAGCCACAGTGCGTCTACGTGCACCAGACGGCTCGCTGATCACCGATGCCGCCCACGGCACCGGCCCGGTGGATGCTGTTTACAAGGCCATCAACCGTCTGATCGGTGTGCCCAACGAGCTGACCGAGTTCTCGATCAACGCCGTGACCGAGGGCATCGATGCAGTGGGCGAGGTGACGATTCGCATCGAAGCCGGTGGCAATGGCGATGAGACGCTGCCGCTCAACCCGCAGACGGGCAAGCGCACCTATGTATTCTCTGGCCACGGCGCCAGCACCGATATCATCGTGGCGAGCGCACGCGCCTACATGAGCGCTCTCAACAAACTGCTGGCTACCCGCAGCACCACCGCCCAGGCCCAAGCATGACAAGGAGTATGAGCAAGCCGATGCAACCCATGACCATGGCCCAAAAGATCCTGGCTGCCCACGCCGATCGGCCCGCCGTGCAGGTGGGTGAGTTGATCGATGTGCGCGCCGACATGGTGCTGGCCAACGACATCACCGCGCCCCTGGCCATCATCGAGTTCGCCAAGCTCGGTGTCGATCGCGTCTTTGACCAGGACCGCATCGCGCTGGTGCCCGACCACTTTGCCCCCAACAAAGACATCAAGTCGGCCGAGCAGTGCAAAATGATGCGCGAGTTCGCCAAAAAGTACGGTATCCACAACTACTTTGAGGTGGGGCGCATGGGCATCGAACATGCGCTGCTGCCCGAGCAGGGCCTGGTGCTGCCCGGTGACGTTGTGGTCGGCGCTGACTCGCACACCTGCACCTATGGTGCAGTGGGCGCCTTTGCCACCGGCATGGGCTCTACCGATATCGCGGTGGCCATGGCCACCGGCCGTGCCTGGATGCGCGTGCCCGCCACCACTCGCTTTGTCTACAGCGGCACGCTACAACCCTGGGTAGGCGGCAAGGATCTGATCCTGCATACCATCGGCCTGATCGGCGTCGAAGGCGCACGCTACCAGGCCATGGAGTTTGCCGGCCCGGCCATCGATGCCCTGAGCATCGACGGCCGCCTGACCATGGCCAACATGGCCATCGAGGCGGGCGCCAAGGCCGGCCTGTTCCATGTGGATGCCACCACCGAGGCCTATGTCAAGCCTCGCGCGCAGCGCGCCTACCAGGCCTATGCCTCAGACCCTCACGCGACTTACGATCGTGTGATCGAGATCGACGCCAGCAAGATCGAGCCGCAGATTTCGTTCCCGCATCTGCCCAGCAACGCCAGAGGCCTGAGCCAGGTGGGCGATGTCAGCATCGACCAGGCGGTGATCGGCTCGTGCACCAACGGCCGCTGGAGCGACCTGGTGCAGACGGCCGAGGTGTTGCGGGGCCGCCAGGTGCACCCTGATGTGCGCTGCATCATCATTCCTGGCACGCAGGCGATCTATCTGCGCGCCGTGCAAGAGGGTCTGGCACAGGTGTTTGTAGAGGCCGGCGCGGTGTTCAGCACACCCACCTGTGGCCCGTGCCTGGGCGGCTACATGGGCGTGCTGGCAGCCGGCGAGCGCTGCATCTCGACCACCAACCGCAACTTTCTGGGGCGCATGGGTCACGTAGAGAGCGAGGTCTATCTGGCCGGCCCCGCCATCGCGGCGGCCAGCGCCGTGCTGGGCCGCATCGGTGGGCCTGAAGAGCTGTAGCAGCCGAAAGGGCGAACGCCATGGGCGAGCTATCCTGCTGGTTTGAGTGCGTACGCGGTTGCCCGGGCCGCCACTCGATCTATGACGTCATCTACCAGTGCCCCACCTGCGGTGGCCTGCTCGAGGTGGTGCATGATGTGGCCACCCTGGCAGAGACGCCAGCTGACGCGTGGAAGCGGCTGTTCGACGCGCGCATCCACAGCAACGACTGGCCCTTTGGCAGTGGCGTTTGGGGCAAGAAGGAATGGGTGTGCCCACAGATCGATGATGAGAACGTGGTCTCGATGTTCGAGGGCCACAGTAACCTTTTCTGGGCTCAGCGCCTGGGTCAGCAGCTCGGCGTCGAAGATCTCTGGGTCAAGATGTGCGGCATCAGCCACACTGGCTCGTTCAAAGACCTGGGCATGACCGTGCTGGTGAGTGTGGTCAAACAGATGATGTCGCAGGGTTCGCCGGTCAGAGCAGTGGCCTGCGCTTCGACGGGCGACACGTCGGCGGCCCTGGCCGCCTACGGCGCCGCTGCGGGCATCCCCACTATCGTGTTCTTGCCACGCAACCGCGTCTCGACGGCGCAGCTCATCCAGCCTATCGCTAATGGCGCCCTGGTGCTGGCGCTCGATACCGATTTCGATGGCTGCATGGCTATCGTCAAAGAGATCACCCAAGACAACAGCGTCTATCTGGCCAACTCGATGAACTCGCTGCGCATCGAGGGGCAAAAGACCGTCGGCATCGAGATCGTGCAGCAGTTCGACTGGCAGGTGCCCGACTGGATCATCATCCCGGTGGGCAACCTGGGTAACGTCAGCGCCCTTGGCAAGGGCCTCATGTTGATGCGCGAGCTCGGCCTCATCGATCGCCTGCCACGGCTGGTGGCCGCACAGGCGGCGCGAGCCAACCCCTTTTACCTCAGCGCGCAAGGTGGCTTCCAAGAGTTGGTGCCGGTGGTGGCTCAAAAGACGCTGGCCAGCGCCATACAGATCGGCAACCCGGTGAGCTATGAGCGCGCCGTCAAGGTGATGCAGGCATTCAACGGCATTGTTGAGCAGGCCACCGAAGATGAGATCGCCAACGCCGCCGCGCGCGCCGATCTCACCGGCATGTATGCCTGTCCACACACCGGCGTAGCCCTCTCTGCCCTGTTCAAGCTGGTCGAACGCGGCGAGATCGCCCGCCACCACCGGGTGATCGTCATCTCGACGGCCCACGGTCTCAAGTTCACCCAGTTCAAGGTCGACTATCACAAGAACCAGATCGACGAGGTGGAGGCGCGCCATCCCAATCCCCCCGTCGAGCTACCGCCCGACATCAACCTGGTGCGCGGAATCATCGCGCGTCATCTCGACTCTGTTGCATAAAGGAGCTTGCCGTGGCAATCAGCGGACGCGTCTGGAAGTATGGTGACAACATCGACACCGATGCCATCGTGCCTGCCAGGCACCTGAATATCTCTGATCCCGACCAGTTGGCCGCCCACTGTATGGAAGACTGGGATGCGTCATTCGTCAGTGGCGTCAGGCCCGGCGATATCATTGTGGCGGGCAGCAACTTTGGGTGCGGCTCTTCGCGCGAGCACGCACCGGTGGCCATCAAAGCCAGTGGCATCTCGTGCGTCATCGCCGCCACCTTTGCGCGCATCTTTTTCCGCAATGCCATCAACATCGGCCTGCCCATCCTCGAGTGCCCCGAGGCCGCCGCGGCCATCGAAGCTGGCGAGACGGTAGAAGTCGACCTGGCCGCTGGCACCATCCGGCGCGTGGCTACGGGCGATGTCTACCAGTCCACCGCCTACCCACCCTTCATGCTCGATCTGATCAACGCCGGCGGGCTCGTCGAGTACACCCGTCGACGCCTCCACGCTGGACAAAGCGATGAATAGCGGGTTGCGCATCGCCTTTCAGGGTGAGGCAGGCGCCTACAGCGAAGAGGCGGCCCTGGCACTCTATCCTGGTGCGCAGCCCTGCCCCTGCGAGTCGTTTGATGCGGTCTTTGCAGGCGTTGAGTCAGGCCTGTACGACCAGGGCGTGGTGCCCGTCGAGAACTCGCTGGCCGGCAGCATACACCGCAACTATGACCTGCTGCTGCAGCACAAGCTCTACATCATCGCCGAGCACACTCTGCGCATCAGCCATTGTTTGATCGCTCACCCAGGCGTTTCGCTGAGCGAGATCACCCAGGTGTATTCGCATCCACAGGGGCTGGCGCAGTGCGAGCAGTCTCTCGCCAGGCTGGGCGAGGTGCAGCGCATCGCCGCCCATGACACGGCCGGCAGCGTGCGGCTGGTTCGTGATGAGGGCTGGCGACATGCAGCGGCCATCGCTAGCAAGCACGCCGCCCAAATCTATGGCATGCAGGTGCTCATCGAGCAGTTCGAAGACGACAAGAGCAACTATACCCGCTTTATCGCCATCGCACGTGAGCCGGTGCAGCCTACTGGCGAGGCCAAGACGGCCATCGCCTTTGCGGGCATCAACCAACCAGGGCTGCTCTTTCGCTGTTTGAGCGCCTTTGCCTTGCGCGACATCGACTTGTGCAAGATCGAATCGCGCCCCATGCGCGGCGTGCCCTGGGAATACATCTTTTTCGTCGAATTCGCGGGCAGTATCAGTGAAGAGCGCTGTCGCCGTGCCCTCGGCCATCTAGAAGAGATGGCCACCTTTGTGCGCGTGCTCGGGTCTTTTCCGCGCGCCAGGCCCACCGAGAACGGACAGTAGAGGAACCGATACAATGGATTACCAGATCGCCCTGCTCGGCGGAGACGGCATCGGCCCAGAGGTGATAGCCCAGGCCGCCCGAGTGCTCGAGCGCGTGGGAACCGCCTTTGGCCATTCTTTTGTGTTCAAGCCGGCATTGATCGGTGGCTGTGCTATCGATGCCACCGGCAGCGCCCTGCCCGATGAGACGTTAGCCGCCTGCCGCTCGGCCGATGCCGTGCTGCTGGGCGCGGTAGGTGGCCCCAAGTGGGACAACCCCACCGCCACAGTGCGCCCCGAGCAGGGGTTGCTGGGCATTCGCAAAGGGCTCGGGCTCTATGCCAACCTGCGCCCCGTCAAGATGAACGAGATGCTGATTGGAGCCTCGACCATCAAGCCCGAGGTACTGCGCGGCACTGATTTGGTGGTGGTGCGCGAGCTCACAGGCGGCATCTATTTCGGCGAGCGTGGCCGCCGCGACGACGGCAACACCGCCTACGACACCATGATCTACAGCCGTGCCGAGATCGAGCGGGTGTTGCACACCGCGTTCAGGCTGGCGCGGCAACGCCGCGGCAAGGTCACCTCGGTCGACAAGGCCAACGTGCTCGAGAGCTCGCGCCTGTGGCGTGAAACGGCCACGATTGTGGCCAAGGCCTACCCCGATGTCGCCTTTGAACACCTGCTGGTAGATGCCTGCGCCATGCACCTGATTCGCCGGCCAGCCACGTTCGACGTGATCGTGACTGAGAACATGTTCGGAGATATCCTCACCGATGAGGCCTCGATGCTCGCCGGCTCGATGGGCATGCTCCCCTCGGCCTCTCTCGCAGAGGGCACCCTGGGCCTCTACGAGCCAATCCACGGTTCGGCGCCAGACATCGCCGGGCAAGGCATCGCCAACCCGGTAGGCGCCATCCTCAGCGCGGCACTGCTGCTGCGCCTCTCTTTGGGGCTCGAGCAAGAGGCCCTGGCCGTTGAGCGGGCTGTCGACCAGGTACTGGCCGAAGGCTACCGCACCCGCGACATTGCCGAAAACGCCTCGGAAGTGATCACGACCACAGTGATGGGCGACCTGATCTGCGAGCGCGTGACAGCCTAAATCAGGAAGGAGTCTCTGTCATGCCGATGCCACAGTCCGAGTTCATCTGGTTCGATGGCGAGTTCGTGCCCTGGGGTGACGCCAAGGTGCACGTACTGGCGCACGCGATGCACTATGGTTCCAGCGTTTTCGAGGGCATACGCTGCTATGAGACGCCCAGGGGCCCGGCAGTCTTTCGCCTGGGCAAACACGTGCGACGCCTGTTCGACGGCTGCAGGGTCTACCGCATGGAGATTCCCTACAGCCAGGAGACCATCGCCCAGGCCATCAAAGACACGGTCTCGAAGAATGGGCTGCGCTCATGCTACATCCGCCCGCTGGTGTGGCGTGGCTATGGCCAGCTCGGCGTCGAGCCGCGCACCTGCCCTGTGCAGGTGATGGTGGCCGCGTGGGACTGGGGCACCTACCTGGGCGACGATGCGTTGGAGCAAGGCGTGGATATCGGTGTCTCTTCATGGCGACGGGCGGCCCCTGACACCTTCCCCTCGATGGTCAAGGGTGGCGGGCACTATATGAACTCGCAGCTCATCCGCATGGAGGCGGCCGACAACGGCTATTCTGAGGCGATTGCCCTCGACGTGTATGGCTATGTGAGCGAGGGCAGCGGCGAGAACATCTTTCTGGTGCGCGACAATGTGCTCTCAACACCGCAGGTGGGCACGTCGCTGCTCGGTGGCATCACTCGCGACAGTGTGATCACCATCGCCCGCGACCTGGGCTATACCGTGCAAGAGCGACCCATCGCGCGCGAAGAGCTATACATGGCTGAGGAGCTGTTCTTTGCGGGCACGGCCGTCGAGATCTCGCCCGTGCGCTCGGTCGACCACATGGTGGTGGGCCAGGGTAAACGCGGCCCAGTGACGGCAGCGCTCCAAAAGGCGTTCTTTGAGCGCGTACGTGGCGAGGCGCCCGATCCTTACGGCTGGCTAGACTACGTCAGATAGCAGAAAAGCAGCCCGAGAGGGCCAGCCCATCTGGGCTGGCCCTCTCGGCTTGTCAGCCTTCCTCTTCTAACGCCGCCAGAGCACACATCACCTGCTCAGCCACAGCGGCTGGTTCGGGCGGAGATGCAAGATGTAGCAGGTCTGCAGCCAGTAGCACCGCGCCTACCACTGGGCGCGCCTCCCAATGCACCAAGCTCACGCTGGACGCATGGGCCTGTACGGCGCAGAGCAGCGCCTCGTTGAGCACCGGGCTGCGGCTCGAAAAGACGCCGCCGGCCGTCACCAGGTCGAACGGCTCACCGAGCATACCCAGCCTCTTGGCTACGGCCACCACGTTGGCGCCAATGGTGCGTCCAGCTCTGGCAATCACGTCTCGAGCCACAGCATCGCCCTGGTGGGCAACCTCAAAGACCAACGGCGCCAGATGCCCTCCGAGCTTGAGGCGCCAACGCATGACCCCTTCCATCAAGGCGTCGACTGTGCCACAGTCGAGAGCCTCAACCAGGGCCTGCGCCAGCGCCGTCTCGGGACCAAGGCACTTGTATCGCGCGGCCACTCGATAGAACGCCTCACGTACAATCTCGCCGGCGCCACCCCAGTCGGTAAAGGGATACCCCGCCCCAAAGCTGCGTGCCGTCTGGCCGCTGCGGTTGCAGCCAGCCACACCCGTGCCCGAGCCAGCGATAGCGGCGATTCCGACACCATCGCGTGTACCGGCTCGCAGCGGCAAAAAGGCGTCGTTCACCAGGTTCACCGGGCCGCTGAGCCCTAGCGAGGCGATCAGTGGCATGAGCCGCCCCTCATCACTGGGCCAGTCAAAACCCGCCAGGCCATAGGCGCTGGCCACTACATGCCCGGGGCTCAGCCCGGCCTGCGCAAGCGCCTCTCTCACCGCCTGATGGAGCGCCTCGCGAGCGCCTTCGAGGCCCACCACCTCCCAATTGCTACAGCCAGAGCGGCCTACGCCAACGACGGCGCCCTTTTCGTCGGCAAGCACGGCGTGCGTCTTGCTGGCGCCGCCATCCATGCCAAGAACGATCATTGTGCCCCCTCGCCAAAGAACAAGGGCAGATGCACCTGGTTGGTCCTGAGCATGTCGTTGAGCACCTCGAGCACAAAGGCGGCATCGGGGCCCAGCGGGTGTGCCAGCAGAGCCTGCAGTGCCAGGCTGCGGTCGCCGGTGAGGGCGGCTTCGGCCGTCAGCAGCTCGTACGACTTGACGGCACGCATCAGACCATCGGCAAAGGTGGGCAGAGGCACAGCCGGCAGCGGCTCTGGGCCACGGGCGCCAACTCGACAGGGCAGCTCGAGCACCCAGTCGGCGGGCACACCAGGCACAGCCTCGCCATGGCGCGTATTGATGATGTGCACCTGGTTGAGGTCGGTGGCGATAGCCTCGATGAGCTGCACCGCAACGGTAGAGTAATAGGCACCGCCGCGCTCCATCAGCTCATCGGGCAACGCTGTAAGCTCGGGCTCGCTGTAGCGCTTGAGAAGATCTCCCTCGATGGCCATCACCCGCTCGGCACGCGAGGGGCCACCCTTGCGTTGGTCGGTCAGCACCCGGTCGGTGTTATAATAGTACTGTAGGTAGCTGGTGCAGATCACGCCCAGCTCGCGCAACACCGCCGCCGGCACCACCGCATGGTCTGACTCGGCCTCATGCTCGATGGTATGCGCCAACACCTCGAGCCATACATCGCGCCCTTGTGCACGTGCTCCTCGGATCCACCCAAGATGATTGAGCCCGAGATAGTCCAGTTCGATGCTAAAGGGATCGTCGACGTCATACATGCGCGCCACGCGCATCTGGTAGCCGATGGGCCCATTACAGAGGCCGATGGACGGCGTCTCGGGCACATAGCGCTGCAGCGCCTCGGTGACCAACCCCGAGGGGTTGGCAAAGTTGATCAGCCAGGCTCCTGGGCAGCGCTGCTGCATCTCACGGGCAATACCCACGATCACCGGCACCGTGCGCAACGCGTTAGCCATGCCGCCAATACCGGTGGTTTCTTGACCCACCAGGTTCCAGCGACGCCCGAGATGCTCGTCTTCGCGGCGGGCCGCCATGCCACCGACGCGCAGTTGCGTTGTGACAAAGTCAGCGCCGTCGAGCGCTCGAGCGCGGTCGGTGGTGAGGTGCAAGGCAAAGGGGCTACCCGCAGCCTTGACCATGCGACGCGCAAACGCCCCCACCGTCTCGAGCCTCTCTGGGGCGATATCCACCAGCCATAGCTCTCGCAGGCCAAGCCGCTCATGTCGTGCGATGAATCCCTGCACGAGCTCTGGGGTATAGGTCGATCCTCCGCCGATGGTTGCGATCTTCACGTCTCGCCCTCCTGGCCTCTAGTGCCCCTATTCTATGGCGGAATGAGAGTCTGCTCAAGAAAAAGGCGCGCCTGGCGGCGGGGGCTTTTGTGCCCCCTTGCGTCGGGTGTAGAATGGCTATCAGCAGTATCTGGAGGAGCAGCCTTGTCCACCAGCTCAGAGATCAGCACGATTGTTGCCAACGCCCTCCGCGAGGACATCGGCGGCGGCGACGTGACCAGTACACCGATCATCCCTGCCGATACGCAGCTCGAAGGGGTGTTTCTCGTCAAGGCAACGGGGATCGTCGCCGGGCTCGATGTGGTCGCCGAGGTGTTCCGACAGGTCGATAACACCATCTGCTTTAACCCCCGCGCGGCCGATGGCGATGCCGTGCAGCCCGGGGACATTGTCGCCACGGTATCGGGCTGTGGGCCTGGTATTCTGATCGCTGAGCGCACGGCGCTGAACCTGCTGCAGCGCATGTCAGGCATCGCCACCATGGCCCACCGCTACCAGGCGGCGGTGGCGGGCACGCGCGCACGCATCCTCGACACCCGCAAGACCGCCCCTGGCCTGCGCGCACTAGACAAGCTGGCGGTGCGGCTGGGCGGCGCCTATAACCACCGCGTCGGCCTGTACGACATGGTGTTGATCAAAGATAATCACATCGAGGCAGCGGGGAGCATCTCGGCTGCGGTTGCACGGGTACGCTCTGCGGGCATCAACCTGCCCATCGAAGTCGAGGTGACCAATCTGGAGCAGTTGGCCGAGGCGCTCTCGCTTCAGATCGACCGCGTCATGCTCGACAACATGAGCCTCGATCAGATGCGCGCCGCGGTTGCGTTGACTGCGGGCCAGGTCGAGCTCGAGGCATCGGGAGGCATCACCTTTGAGACCGTCGCACAGGTGGCGGCCACCGGTGTCGACTTTATTTCGGTTGGTGCGCTGACGCACTCGGTGCAAGCACTCGACGTCAGCCTCGACATTATTCTGAGGCGGCCCGGCAAGGAGGCATGTTAGCGATGCCTGTAACAACGCTCGCACGCTACCGGGATTGGCCCGAAGAGCGCATGGTGGCGCGCATCCTTGAGATCAAGGCCCAGCTTGGTGACGAGCTAACCATCCTCGGCCACCACTATCAGCGGGATGAGTCGATCCAGTTCGCTGACTATCGCGGCGACTCTCTCGGCCTATCAGAGCAGGCCGCACAGACTGATGCACGCCACATCCTCTTCTGCGGCGTCTACTTTATGGCCGAGACGGCCGCCGTGCTGGCCAAGTCAGGCCAGGTCGTGGTGCAGCCGGTGCCCGAGGCGCTCTGCCCCATGGCCCGCATGGCCACCGGCGCCGAGGCGCAGGGCGCTTATGAGTTGCTGAGCGGAGTATGGGGCGACAGCATTGTGCCCATCACCTACCAGAACTCGACGGCCGACGTCAAGGCCTTTGTGGGGCGTCATGGCGGTGCAGTCTGCACCTCGTCCAACGCGCGGCAGCTCTTTGAGTGGGCCTTTCGTCAGGGCGAGCACATCCTTTTCTTGCCCGACGAACACTTGGGCACCAACACCGCCCTCGATATGGGCATTCCGCGCGAACAGCTGGGCGTGTGGAACCCCATCAAGCCCGTCAGGCCCGAATACCTGGCCAACGCGCGCGTGGTGGTGTGGCAGGGCTTTTGTAGCGTCCACACACGCTTCACCGTCGAAGATGTGCGTGCCGCTCGCGAGCGTTACCCAGGCTGCATCGTGGTGGTACACCCTGAGTGCCGCCGCGAGGTGGTGGTCGAGGCTGACCAGTATGGCTCTACCACCGGCATCATCCGCGTGGTAGAACAAGCCCCTGCCGGCGCCACCATCGTGGTGGGCACCGAATACCATCTCGTCCAACGCCTCAATGCCGAGTTCCCCGACAAGATGGTCGTGCCGTTGGCGGTCAGCGTCTGCAACACCATGGCTATGACCCGCCTGCCCCATGTCTTGCTCGCACTCGAGAGTATTGTGGCAGGTGAGCCCATCAATGTCGTCTCGGTGGACGCCGAAACGGCCCACTGGGCGCGCATGGCGCTCAAGAGGATGCTGGAGGCATCCTGATATGACTGACAACCGTCTGATGGAATGCGACGTGTTGATCATTGGCAGCGGCATCGCGGGGGCTACGGCTGCGCTGCAACTGGCAGAAGATGAACATCTGCACATCGTGCTGTTGACCAAAGAGCAGACGCCACTCGAATCCAACACCTTTTATGCCCAGGGCGGCATCATCTACAAGGGCACCGAGGATTCACCGACGCAACTGGCACAGGACCTGATCAACGCAGGCGACGGCATGAACAACCGCCAGGCTGTCGAAATACTCTCCACAGAAGGGCCGCGCCTGGTGCGAGAGCTGTTGATCGATCGCTATCAGGTGCCCTTTACTTTGACGCCTGAGAACGAGCTGGAGCGCACCCGCGAGGCGGCCCACACCACCAGCCGTATTCTGCATGTCAACGACGCCACCGGCCGCGCCATCCAAGAGTCTCTGGTGCGCGAGCTGCACGCTCACAAGAACATCCAGTTGCTCACCGAGCACACAGCGGTCGACCTGCTGACGCCTTCGCACCACTCGACAGACCGCCTGGCCATCTATGAGCCTCTGTCGTGCGTGGGCGCCTATGTACTCGATCACGACTCGGGCACGGTCATCCGGGTGCTGGCGCGGACAACACTGCTGGCCTCAGGGGGGTTAGGCCAGGTGTATCTACACACCACCAACCCCGAGGGCGCCAGCGGCGATGGCCTGGCGATGAGCTATCGCGCCGGGGCGCGCATCGTCAACGCCGAGTATGTGCAGTTCCATCCAACCGTGTTCTACCATCGTGGCCAGAGCAAGTTTCTGATCAGCGAGGCCATGCGTGGTGAGGGTGGACGACTGCTCAACATTCACGGGCAGCCCTTTATGCATCGTTACGCCCCCGAGTGGGGAGACCTGGCGCCGCGCGATGTGGTGGCGCGCAGCATTCACCAGGAGATGCTGCATACCAACGCCCCACACGTCTACCTGGACATCGCATCAGTGATGCCTGCCAGTGAAATCAAGGAGCGGTTCCCTAATATCTGCCAGAGCTGCGCCGAGTTCGATGTGGACCCCACGGTGGAGCCTATCCCCGTGGTGCCTGCCGAACACTACTTTTGTGGTGGCGTGTGGGTCGATGAATGGGGTCGCACCAATCTGCAGCGGCTCTATGCCGCAGGAGAGGTCTCGTGTACGGGCGTGCATGGCGCCAATCGCCTGGGCAGCGCCTCGCTGCTCGAGGGCTTGGTGTGGGGCTATCGCGCCTCGCAAGAGATCAAGCGCTCGCTCGAGCACGTTGCGAGCCCCTCGGCAAAAACCATCCCCGCATGGGCATCAGCCGACGACGATTTGGATGCCGACCCGGCCCTGGTGCGTCACGATATGGCCACCATCCAGCACACCATGTGGTACTATGTGGGACTGATCCGCAGTCGGCAACGGCTGGAGCGTGCCCTGCGAGACATCGGCAATCTGCGGCAAGACGTGGAGACGTTCTATCGCAAGACCAAACTCAACCCCGCGATCATCCGTCTGCGCAATGCCGTACTGGCAGCCCTTGTGGTGGCCCAGGCCGCCTGGGAGAATCGCGAGAGCCATGGCTGCCACTATCGCATCGACTAGCGGCTGACCGCTTCGGCGATCGCTTCGCGTAGGGCCTGCGGCTGATCGAGCACGACCAGATGGCCGGCATCTTTGATGGTGAGGACGTCGGCATGCAATTGCTCGGCAACGGCCTCAGCGTCCTCGCGAGTTACCTGACGATCGAGCGCACCGTGCACAACCAGGCAGGGCACGTCGAGCGTGGAGAGCCCCACAGGGCCGCTTGCAGCGGGGTCGATTCGATAAAAGGCGCGCAGGGCCGCCACAGTGCCCTGAATATGGGTAGCCTCTCGCGCCGATCGAGCATAGTCGCTCAGCTCTGCCGACGGTGCTGCGACCTGATTCCTCAACACCCAACGCCACAGGGGCCCACCACCGCGCGTCAGCCAGATGAAGGCATCGCCAACAAAGGGCAGGCGCGCCGCGATGCGCTCATAGCAAGTGAGCTCGCCATTGAGTTGCGGGCCCACCAACACCAACGACCTCACAAACTGCGGCTCTTGGACCGCCAGTTGCAGAGCCACTGCGCTGCCCCATCCCTGCGCCACCACGGTGGCACCCTGTGCTCCCAGTTGTTCGAGCACCCCCGCCACAAAGTCGACCTGCGTCAGCACAGTCGCGTCGGTAGCAGCCTCGCGCGCCGACAGCCCCAGTGGCGGCAGATCAGGGGCGATCACCCGGTAGCCCGCGCGTCCCAGCGCCGGCCCGATGGGTGTCCATAGCTGCGCTCCGCCCAGGTCAAAACCATGAACCAGCACCAGCGGCTTGCCTGTCTCAGAGCCCCAAGTGCGAACATGCATCGGCCGTTCGCCCACCCATATCCAGGTCGCCTCTTGGCTCCCCAGGGGGGTGTTCTGCCATGGGTCGACCATGGCGCGGCCATAGGCCAACAAGATGACCGCGACGCACAGCGTACACAGAACGGCCAGTAACACCAGATTGCCCAGGAAACGAACCAGTTTGACCATCAAGGCTCCTCTAGCGACTATGCTCCCGGAAGCGCGAGAGCCAGTCAGAGCGGATCTCACTATTGCCGATACAGGCGATATCGAGATCGGCACTGATGAGTTCCTCTGCATCTTGGCGGGCCTCGGCCAGCAGGAGCCCGAGAGGATCGATGATCTGCGACACAACGATCTGTTCGGGGCCCGCAGTGTTGGCAGCAGCGATAAAGCAGCCGTTCTCAGCGGCCCGCGAGCGCAAGTGAGCCGCCAGGACTGGCACCTTCCAGGTGCCACTGCCTGCCCCATAAAAGCCCTGGAGAATGAGTTGTGCGCCCTGCTCTAGCAGCGCGCGGTATCCCTCGGGAAAGCGCGCATCGTAGCAGATCTGCAAACCGCATCGCACGCCCTCAAAACAGAACACGGGCGTAGCATCGCCAGCCCGATAGTAGGCGGTGTCGGCGCGAGTCAGATGGACCTTATCGTACTGCGCCAACAGCTCGCCGGAGCGCCCAAAGGCGACGGCTCGATTGCACCAGGCGTCTCCATCCCACGCTTCAGTACCCACAACTACGCCCATTTGGTGTTCTCTTGCGGCAGCAGCCACGGTGGCGAGCGCCTGCATAACCAGAGAGCTGTCGCTGGCAGGGCGGCTGCGTCCCAGTTCCGGGCTGTAGCCGGTGAGAGCCGCCTCGGGAAAGACGCAGAGGTCCACGCCGTGCCCAGCACATGTGTGCATGGCCTGCAACACCATCGCTGTATTGAGGTCCACATCATCGCTGATGGCAATCTGCGCCGCCGCGACTCGGAGCCTGACCGACATGGTGCCTCCTTGGCAGTGATGTATCTGCATTCTAGCAGTTGGGCTGTCCTCCGGCAACGCTCCATGTTGACCGCCCCTGCACCGTCCCTAGAATATCCACAGGTTGCTGATGGAGGTGCCTGTGACCAGATTGCTGACTGCTGAACAGATGCGCGCGCTCGAACGCACCGCCAACGCCGCTGGGCTGGCCTACGCAGAGATGATGGAGCGAGCCGGCCTTGCCGTGGCCACAGCAGTGCAAGAGCTTTGCCCCGAGGGACACTGCAGCGTGCTGGTGTTGGTCGGGCCTGGCAACAACGGCGGTGACGGGCTGGTGGCTGCGTGCTACCTTGAGGAGTGGAACATCGCCGTCAAGGTCTACATCTGGCGGCGCGACACTGAGCCTGACCCAATCCTCGAACGCGTGCAGGCACTCGGTATTCCCACGGTTTGGCAGGAGCAGGATAAGCAGCTTGAGCGCTTGCACGCGCTGGCCGCCTCGTGCGATGTGGTGGTCGATGCCCTGCTGGGCACGGGGGCCAGTGGCCCGCTGCGTGGCAACCTGCCTGCGCTGCTGGGCGTGGTGCGCGGCGAGATCGCCGCCCGTAAATCGCGTCCATCGATGCAGTCGCTCTTGCCCTCTCCCGAGTCTCGACCATATCGGCGCCCCAAAGTCATCGCTGTCGACCTGCCTTCGGGGCTCAATGCCGATTCGGGCGAGATCTCTCCTGAGGCGTTGCGCGCAGACGTCACAGTGACGTTCGCCCATGCCAAGCAAGGGTTGCTGAGCCCACCGGGCGCCGAGTACGCAGGACAGGTAGTGGTGGCCGACATCGGTATCGCCGCCGATCTGGCGCCGAGTGGTGCGCCCAACCTCATTACCGCTGCCACTGTAGCTGCGTTGCTGCCACCACGCCCATCTACGGGGCACAAAGGCTCGTTTGGCAGCGTGATGGTGCTGGGCGGCTCGAGCAACTATGTGGGAGCGCCTTGCCTCGCCGCCCGGGCGGCCTACCGAGCTGGAGCGGGGCTCGTGACACTGGCCACCCCAGCGGCGATCCATTCCACAGTCGCTGGCCTGTTGCCCGAAGCCACTCATCTGCTCTTACCCCATAGCCTGGGGGCACTGGTCAGCGATGCGCTCGATGTGATCGGTCCTGAGTTCACTCGCTATCAGGCGCTTCTAGTGGGCCCAGGCTTGGGCCGCGATCCGCACACCAGAGAGTTGCTGACCACCTTGCTTGCAGGCCAGCGCAGCCCCGCCCATCGCGAGATTGGCTTTGTGCCCCGCCTTGAGCTTGTGCTGCGCTACAAGCTGCCCCCTCTGATTATCGATGCCGATGGGCTCAACCTGCTGGCCGAGCTCCCCGATAGCCTCAAGGGCCTGCCCGCCGGCACCATCCTCACACCGCATCCTGGCGAGATGGCACGTCTGCTGGGTACGAGCGTGTCAGCGGTGAATGCCGATCGACTGTCTTGCGCTCGAGAGGCGGCCCAAGCCTGGAGCTGCACGGTGATTCTCAAAGGAGCCTATACGGTGGTGGCCGATGCCAACGGCGACGTCTGGGTCAACCCGATGGCAAACGCGGCACTGGCAACAGCAGGCAGCGGTGATGTGCTGGCGGGTGCCATCGCCGGGCTGCGAGCCCAGGGCTGCGACAGCCTGCAGGCTGCACTGGCAGGGGTCTATCTGCACGGCTTGACGGGCATGCTTTGGTCTCTGCGCCAAGGCGATGCCGGCTTACTGGCCTGCGAGCTGTGCGATCTGCTGCCCAGGGCGCGCCAACGCCTCGAGAACGGCTAGAACAAAGGGGGCTGCCCAGAACAAGGCAGCCCCCTTTATGTCTTGATACCCTGAACTACTAGGCGTCAATCTCACCCAGATCGATCGTCTCTTCATGCTCGCCGCTGCCCAGGTGAGTCAGCAACTCGTCTTTTTTGCGCGCCGCTGCACGCCGGCCCTCATCCACCGCTTGCTGAAAGCGCTCGCGTTGCTCTTCTAGAACGGCGCGGCCCTTGGAAGTCACATCCTCGGCGAACCTGGCCGGATCACTCTTGATGTCTTGCGCCAGGTGTTGCAGCTCAATACCCTTTTCCTTGATCTGCTCGCGCACTTCCTGGCCTCGCTCGGGCGCAAAGAGCAGCGCCACAGCCGCGCCGACAAAAGCGCCGAAAAAGAACCCCGCCAGAAAGTCTCCCGAACCACCTCGATCGCTCATTGTCTGCCTCCTTGAGGTTGGCCAGTATCACAAACCTTTAGGCCCGTCGCCATCGCTTGGCCGCTGTTTGCTCCTAAAGAACAGAAACGTCTCCAGAGCCTGATGAGCCCCTGCCATCCAGCTTTGCACGCGAACCAGCGGCGACACAATCGTATCGGTCACCAACTCGACCGTACCCTGTACGCGCTTGGCTGTGCCGCCTGCCGAGTCGAGCATGGGCTGCACCTCTTCGCGTAGCATACGGACGAGGGCGCGCAGTTGCAGCAGCATCACCGCCAGCAAGACGCCAATGACCAGCGACTCGACGGCCAGCAGCACAATGGCAATGTCGCGGACCACGGCTAGCGCTCCCACTTTCGCCTCCCGAGATGCCTGCCTACGCACCAAAAGTTTAGCACAGGCGTAATAGACGTGCAATCAACAGGCCGAGCCAACTCCCCAACGAGCCGAACAAGAGTTGCACCTCGCCAAAGCGCAGCAGGTGGGCGTCTGCGGCGTTGCCCACCAGTTGGCCTAGGCCGAACCCGGCTAGCGCGACTGCCCAGACCAGCAGCACCTCAATGGCGCGCCGCCCGCGCAGCAGATGATAAAGGCCAGCCCAAAGGGTGGCCACGGTCGCGCCCAATAGAAACGCGGGGGCTGCCAGCATATGCGCCTCGCTCTATCTTGCGTTAGTCATCGAGCGCGCACCGTATGGTGCCACCACCGATGACCTGTGTCCCATTGTACATCACAACGGCCTGCCCTGGCGCAATATCGCGTAACGGCCTCTCGAACTCGATGCGTGCCACGCGCTCGCCCTGATCGACAAGTCTACACGCAA
>JAAYDS010000305.1 GCA_012729155.1 Chloroflexota bacterium
AACACAGGGATGCCACGCTCCTCTGCCTTGGTGACCGTGCCTGCGTCGGGCTCGGTGCCCTCGCTAATGATCACACAGGCCAGGCCCAACAGCTCGGCCACCGCGATGACGTTGGGGTGCGCCTGCAGGGTGACCCAAACATCGCCTTTACGAGCGCCCGCCATCACGCAGCTCAACAGATCGGCAGCATAGCCCCCTTCGATCTCGCGGCATACGTGGTCCTGAGCGGCAGCGACGCGCAAGCCCAACGGCTCGATGATATCTCGAACGATCATCTGGCTCCCCTGTCTTGAGTGAAAAAAACCATCTCGAGGCGCGTGCCCACGCCCATTTCTGACGTCAGGTTGATGGTATCGCAGCATGAGCGGATGTTGGATAGCCCCATGCCTGCGCCAAAACCCAGCTCGCGAATCCAGTCTGGCGCGGTAGAGTAGCCGGCCAGCATGGCCTGTTCGACATCCTCGATGCCCGGGCCGGCGTCCTGGGCCACCACCACAATACGCCCGGGGCTCAACTCGGCGATGAGCTCGCCGCCCACGCTATGGATCATGATGTTGATCTCGGCCTCATAGGTGGCTACAGCCACCCGACGGACCGTTTGTGGGTGTGCGCCCAACCGCTCGAGGGCCCGCTTGATCTTGCTCGAGGCCTCGCCGCCGGTGTCAAAGTCATGCTGGCGCACCTGGTAGCGCAGCGTCAGCGTCGTCTGGTCTGACTCGATATCCTCGAACATGTGTTGGTACTGGTAGCGCCGCTCTTCCTCAGCGTGCCAGAGCAGTTCCATCTGTTTGAGCAGCCCACTGACGATATCGCCCTTGGTGAGCAGGCCCACCAGTTCGCCGGCAGCGTTGATCACCGGAAAGCGGCCATAACCGTGGCGCGCAAACTGATTGATGGCGCTGATGACCGTCTCTTCTTCACGCAGCACATGGGGGCTGGCCGTCATACGGTCGCGCACACAGGCGTCCATTTGCCCCGCCTCAAGGGCTCGGATCACCTGCTCAAGGCTGACCATGCCCACCAACTTGCCGTCTTGCACCACCGGCGCGCCTGAGATGCGATGGGTGCGCATCAACGCTTTGACCTGTGACATCGGCCAGTCTGGCGGCACCACGATGAGATCGCTGCTCATCACCTGCTTGACGCGCAACTCATACACCAGTTCCTGAGCTTTGGTGGGCGTCTTGCCGATGCGCTCCATGTCTGCTGCCTATGCTTTCTCAAAGCCCTCGCCCCACGTCTCTGAGGCGAGATCGAGCAGACCGCCACTACGGAGCCCCGCCTCGTACAATCGCCCGCACGTCTCGTACATGGTGTAGGGCGACCAGAGCAACGGGATCTTTTTCTCGGCAGCCAGGGCAATGGTCGGTGCAGGCGGGCACTTGCCGCGCACGAACATGATCGCAGTGACACCGGCCATCTCGGCCGTGCGCACCGCCTGGGGGTTGGTCAAACCGGTGAGGAGCATCGTCCCCGTATGAACAAAGGCCAAGACATCACTCATCAGGTCTGCGCCAAAGGCCGTCTCGATCTCGGTGGAGAGATCGACCTCTGCAGAGATGGCTTTACCCTGGACGATTTTGATGATCTGATCGAGTGTCACAATGTGGTATTCGCTCGCTCGCAGTAATAGAGCAGATAGCCCTCTGTCAGGAACCTTGTGAATTATATCACAGGCAATTGGGCTGTCAAACGATCCGGGGCTCCGGCCAGTTGGCGCATCTGCCCGACGAGGCTACTCTATAGCAGTTTGTGTGCGGCTTGGCAAACACGCAGCCGGAGCAACGCCATGACAATGTTCAACACTCATCTCGGTGCCCTGCCCATCTCGCGGCTGGTGATCGGCGGCAACCCGTTCAGCGGCTTTTCGCATCAGTCTCTCCAGCGCGACGCCGAGATGCGCGCCTGGTACACCGACGAGCGCATCATCGCCACCCTGTTCGAGGCCGAGGCTCTGGGCCTGAGCACCTGCCTGATGCGCGGAGACGACCACATCACCCGCGTGCTGGCCGAGTACTGGCGTCGCGGCGGCGTCCTCAGGTGGGTGGCCCAAACCAACTCCAGAGCCGACAGCCCCGCCGAGGGTGCGCGTTACTGCATCGAGCACGGCGCAGCGGCCTGCTACCTGCATGGCGGTGTGACCGACCACCTCATCGCCCAGCAGTGCTACGAGCCGCTACATGCCTTTCAACAAGCCGTCCAGGGCGCAGGCCTTCCGGCGGGCATCGCCGGGCACATGCCAGCCGACTTTGTCTGGGCCGAGCAGCATCTGGCGCTGGACTTTTACATGGTGAGCTACTATAACCCCTCTCCGCGCGACCAGGTGCCCCATCATGATCCGGCCACCATCGAGCGGTATGCCGCCGAAGACCGCGACGAGCGGGTGGCCATCATCTCTACGCTGCGTCGCCCGGCCATCCACTACAAGATCCTGGCCGCCGGCCGCACCCCTGCCCCAGAGGCGTTTCGCTTTGCGGCGGCGCACTTGCGCCCGCAAGATGCCGTCTGCATCGGCATCTATACCGGCGATAATCCTCACATGCTGCGTGAGGATGTAGCGCTCTTTACGCGCCTGGTGGGCGCCCCGGCCTAAGAGAACGCCCCCTCGTGCGAGGGGGCGTATGTGTAAGTCAGCTGGCCCAGGTCATCATCCCTGGCAGACAGACCCCCGGCAGATCGGCGTGTTTGGGTACGATGCGCACCGCCAGCCCCTTGTAGCCGGTCTCGTCATAGGCGATATCGGCGGCATAGCGGCAAAAGTCGCCTTCCTCGCACACCACTTGCGCCGCCTCGACGATCTGATAGTCGTACAGCGAGCCATCAGGGCGCGCATTGCCATAGCACACCTGTACGCTCAACTCATCAGGGTCGAGGCCATCGAGCCACACCCGCGCCTCAACCTTGATCGACTCACGGACGCGAGCCTCATCGCCCACCTGCACTTGCACAGCGTCAAAGCGCAGTGCAGGCCAGTGGCGGCGAACCCTGTCGAGCCACGCCGCATAGGCGCGGCCGCGGGCCGCGTCATTGGCGCTCAAGGTCACGGCGCGCTCGGCCACGGGCAGGTACATCCGTGTGGCGTAATCTTTGACCATGCGGTGCGTCGAGAACTGCGGGCTGAGCCTGGCAATGGCATGGCGCTGCCGCGAGATCCACCCGTGGGGCAGGCCGTCTTGCCCACGGGTGTAGAACAGCGGCGCCACCTCGTGCTCGAGCAGCTGGTACAGCGCTTCGGCGCCCACCTCGTCGCTCACAGCCGGGTCATGAACTTCACCTGTGCCGATGCGCCAGCCCACCTCGGGCGAGTACCCCTCGCACCACCAGCCGTCCAGGGTGCTCAGATGCAGGCCGCCGTTCATGGCCACCTTCATGCCTGAGGTGCCACTGGCCTCTTCGCCCTCGAGCGGCGTGTTGAGCCACACATCTACGCCCTGCACCAGATAGCGCGCCAGGGCCATGTCATAGTCCTCGACAAAGACCACCCGGTTCTTGAAGCGGTCTTCACGGGTGTATTGCACCAGCGTGCGCAGCAGCTCTTTGCCGGGGTTGTTGTTAGGGTGTGCCTTGCCGGCATAGATCACCTGCACCGGGCGATCGGCGTCGTTCAGAATGCGCGCGAGCCTTTCGGCATCGCGGAACAGCAGCGTGGCCCGCTTGTAGGTGGCAAAGCGCCGCGCAAAGCCTATCGTCAGCGCGTTCGGGTCGAGCAGCTCTTGCACCTCTGCTTCGACATCGCGGCCGTTGGCGTGTCGGGCCAGCTGCGCCCGCACGCGCTGACGCACGATCTCGATCAGGCGATGGCGTCGTTTCTCGTGGGCTGCCCACAGTTCCTGGTCTGGCACCCGGTCGATGCTCTGCCAAAAGCGAGGCTCGGTTGAATCCTGGCTCAACTTGTTGCCCGAAGCGCGCTCTAGCGCCTCGGTGAGGGGCCGCGATAGCCAGGTCTGCGGGTGCACGCCGTTGGTCACATGGGTGATGGGCACTTCGTCAGCGGGCACCGACGGCCAGAGGTTACACCACATCGTGCGGGCCACCTCGCCATGGCGCTCGCTGACGCCGTTAGACAGGGCCGAGAGCTGCAGGGCCAATACGGCCATCGACACCGGCTCGTTGGGCTGATGCTGCGGCGGGCGGCCCAACTGCAAAAAGCGCTCCCAGTCTAGCCCTTGCTCGCGGCAATAGTCGGCAAAGTAGTACTGCATGTGGCCAGGGTCGAA
>JAAYDS010000306.1 GCA_012729155.1 Chloroflexota bacterium
CGGAGCACGCCATGGCGACGTTAGACAACCGAGACGCCTACCCGAACCTGACCCGCAATGCCCTGGCCCTGGCGCTTGACACGGCCTTTTTCCACACGGCGCTGAACTTTATCAGCACTACCACTGTGCTGCTGACCTTTCTGGCCACGCTGGTAGAGAACGAAGTGCTCATCGGCGTCGCAGCAGGCGTCATCAACAGCGCCTGGTTGTTGCCCCAGCTACTGGTGGCCGGGCTGGCCGCACGTCAACAGCGGATGAAGCCGTTGCTCATCAAGGCGGTGTGGTTCACGCGGCCGGTGCTGTTGCCGTTGGCGCTGGCCATCTGGCTGTTGACGCCTAATCACCCTGGCTTGATGTTCGGTATCACTGTGGTGGCGGTGTTCATCTTTTTCGTCGGCGATGCCTTTGCCAGCGTGCCCTGGTTCGCGCTGTTGGGGCGCGTGTTGCCGCCCACCCGCAGGGGGCGTGTGATCGGCGCCGGCCAGGTTGCCGGAGGTCTGGGCGGTATCGTCGCCGGGTTGGTGGTGCGTAACATCCTCGGCAACACCGAACGCTTTGCCTACCCGGGCAACTATGCGTTGCTGATGGTCATCGGGCTGGTGTTGTTTTTCGGGTCGGGCTTGGCCGTGCTGCTGATCCGCGAACCCAAACGCGCGGCGCTTAGCGAGGCGTCGCCCACACTGCGGCAGGTGTTCAAGATGATGCCCAGCCTGCTCGCCAGCGACCATCCCTTTCGCAAGCTGGTCATCACGCGGGTGCTGTTGGGCTTTGCCAGCATCGCCAGCTCGTTCTACGTGCTCTATGCGACGCAACGGTTGGGCTTTCGCGCGGCCGATATGGGCTACTTTATCACCGCACAGGTGATCGGCAGCGTTGGCTCGGGCCTGTTGCTGGGCTATGTGCAAGATCGCTGGGGGCCGCTCAAGCACATGCGCATCACCATCGCCATGGCGATGATGCCACCGCTCTGCGCTCTGCTGGCCGGTCTGGCCCAGCAGAGATCGCCAGGGGCAGTGATCCCATTCTATCTGGCGCTCTACTTTTTCTTTGGGGTGGCCTGGAGCAGCATCAGCTGGCCGTTCTTTAACTGGATGCTGGAATATGCGCCAGACGAGCGGCGGCCGCTCTACATCGGGCTCACCAACACCCTGGGCGCCATCACCATGATCGCCCCAACCATCGGCGGGCTGCTGGTGCGCTCGGTCTCCTATCCGGCGGCCTTTATCGCCTCGATCGGCTTTGCGCTGGCCGCAATGGCGCTCTCGTTCAAGCTACCCTGCACGCGCCGCGATGGCGCCAGATACCAGGAGGCCGACTGACGTCGGCCACTGCGGCTGCCCTTGTGCTCCCCAGTCAAAGGCAACGTCGAGAGTCGCGATCAGGGCAACGCTGGCGGAACGGTGCACACCACGGCCGGCCCAGCCCTTGAATCTCGTTGTTGACGCCGAGCCAGATGGTCGAGCTTGTCAGCCGTGGGCGTCGCGGCCGCGGGCATCGCGAGCCGCCTGCAGCAGCGCATCGATGTTCGCATGAGGCGTCTCGGGAGGCAGGTCGCACGCCGAGCTGAGGATAAAGTTGCGGTGTGGCGCCATGGCGGTTATCAGGTCTCTGGC
>JAAYDS010000307.1 GCA_012729155.1 Chloroflexota bacterium
CCAGGCCAGAGACAAGGTGCTCTATCTCACCTTTGACGATGGCCCCAACGGCTACTTTACGCCGCAGGTGCTCGGCATTCTGGCCGAGCATCAGGCGCAGGCCACCTTTTTTGTGATCGGCCAGGAGGCCGAGCGACGCCCTGAGCTGATCGACCAGATGGTGGCTCAGGGGCACGTGGTGGGGCACCACACCTGGAGCCACGCGGCCTTGATCGATATCGACCGCGAGGCGCTGCTCGACGAGATCGAGCGCACCGGCGAGGCCCTGGGCGACGCCATCAGCCCTTATCTGCGGCCACCGGGCGGCGAGATCGACCAGAAAGCACGCGACGTGCTCGACGAGCAGGGCATCGAGATGGTGCGCTGGACCATCGACACCGAAGACTGGCGCGGCCGCAGCGCCGAGCAGATCGCGTCGACGGTGATCTCTCAGGCGCGGCCAGGGCAGATCGTGCTGCTGCACGATGGTGGCGGCGACCGCACGGCCACGGTGGCTGCGCTGCCGGTGATCCTCACCACGTTGCGCGAAGAGGGGTATACGTTTGCCGCCTTGTCGCGCCGTTAAGCCGCGCGGCGACGGCTGAACGACAGATTGACAGGGGCGGCCCTCGCGGGTAGCATCCGGCGGATGCAGTGACCCGTTGCGGGCCGCCCTGCGCCATCCCCGCCCGAGGTGTGATAGGTGACGACAGCACCATCGACGCGCCCGCCCTGCCCGATCGCCAGCGAGCGCCGCATCGCGCTGGCGGTGCTGGCCTGCTTTGTGGCGCTGGGCATCATCTACAGCGTGGCGAGCCCCCTGCTCGAGAACCTCGACGAGACCCACCACTACGCCTTTATCAAGCACGTGGCCGACGGCCAGGGCCTGCCCGTGCAGCGGCCGGGCGAGGCCACGCGCTACCGCCAGGAGGGCAGCCAGCCGCCCCTCTATTACGCCGTGGGGGCCGCTGTCACAGCGGGCATCGACAGCGACGATTTTGCGGACCTGGTGGTGCGCAACCCGCACGCGCGCATCGGCGTGGGCATGACGGCCGACAACCAGAACATGTACATCCACAGCGAGGCACAACGCTGGCCCTGGCGCGGCGCGGTGCTGGCCATCCATCTGGTGCGGCTGCTCTCGGTGGGCATGGGCGCGGGCACGGTGTGGGGTGTCTACCGGCTGGGGCGCACGCTGCTGCCGGGGCGCCCGCGGGTGGCCCTGGGGGCCATGGCGCTGACGGCGTTCAACCCCATGTTCATCTATGTGAGCGCCTCGGTGAACAACGATAACGCCATCACCCTGCTGGGCACCTGGGCGCTGGTGTTGATGGTGCGGCTGCTGCGCGAGGGCTGCACGCCGCGGCGGCTGCTGGGTTTGGGGCTGGTGGTGGGGCTGGCGCCCATCGCCAAGGTGAGCGGGTTGGCGCTGTTGCCCCTGGCGGGCGCGGCGCTGCTGGCCACGGCTGCCCGCGACGATCTGGCGGCGCGACGGCTACCCTCGTGGCGGGCGGTGCTGGTGGCCCTGGGGCAATTTGCCGCCGTGCTGGCGCTAACGCTGCTGCTCTCGGGCTGGTGGTACGCCCGCAACGTGGCGCTGTATAGCGAGCTGACCGGCATCGAGACCATGCTGGCCATCTTTGGCCGCCGCAAAGACGCCTTTGCACTGGGCGCGGCGCTGGCCGAGTTCCGCGGCTTTTTGCTGAGCTACTGGGGGCTGCTGGGCACCGTCAACGTGGTGGTGCGGCCGGTATGGGCGCTGTGGGCGCTGCAGGGCGTGCTGGCGCTGGGCTGGCTGGGGCTGGCCCATCTGGCAGCTACAGGCCGTTGGCGCGAGGATGCCCCCGCCGCGCCCGAGCGGCGCACGGCGCTGGCGCTGGGCGCGCTGTTGCTGCTGCTGTGGATCGCGGCGCTGCACGCCTCGCTGCTGCGCTGGACGCTGCTGACGCGCGCCTCGCAGGGGCGGCTGGTGTTCCCTGCTATTGGCGCCATCTCGCTGCTGACGGCCTGGGGCTGGAGCGCCCTGCGCCTGCCAGGACGCGAGCGGTGGCCGCAGCCGTTGGCAGTGGTGACGATGCTGTTGCTGGCGCTGGCCATCAGCGTGCCGTGGGGCACCCTCGGGCCGGCCTATGCGCCGCCCGAGCCGCTGACGCCCGAGCAGGTGCCGGCCACGGCGCGGCCCGTGGGGGTGGTGTTCGGCGACGCCATCGCGTTGCTGGCCTATGAGCTCGATCGCGAGGCGCTGCCGCCCGGCGACGAGGTGACGGTGACGCTCTACTGGCAGAGCCTGGCGCCGGTAGAGAAGGACTATTCACTGTTCTTGCACCTGTTCGGCCGTGAGGGCGCCAAGATCGGCCAGCGCGACAGCCACGCCGGCATGGGCAAGCACCCCACCAGCCGCTGGCAGCCCGGCGAGGTGTATCGCGACCGCTATGCGCTGCGCGTGCAGGCGGGCGCCGCCGCGCCGGTGGCGGCCACACTGGTGACGGGCCTGTACGAC
>JAAYDS010000308.1 GCA_012729155.1 Chloroflexota bacterium
GAGCACGCCGAAGAGGTCAGCGGCGAGCGCCTGCGCGATCAGTACCGGGTCAAGTCGGTGGCCTGTTCGGGTTGCCCCATCGCCTGCGAGCAGTGGGGCGCGGTACGCGAGGGCAAATACAAGGGGGCTCGCATTGGCCTGGACTATGAGCCCCTCTTTTCGCTGGGCCCCAATTGTGGCATCGGTTCGATGCCGGCCGTCATCAAGCTGACACAGACGTGTGACGAACTCGGCATCGACGCGATGAGCGCGGGCGTCGTCGTGAGCTGGGCGATGGAATGCTACGAGCGAGGTATCTTTACGCAAGAGCAGTGCGACGGACTCGATCTGCACTTTGGCAATGATGAGGCGGCTGTGACGCTCCTCGAAAAGATCGCGCGCCGCGATGGCATCGGCGATCTGCTGGCCGAGGGTGTCAAACGCGCCTCAGAGCGAACCGGACAGGGCAGCGAGCACTTTGCCATGCACTCGAAAGGGCTCGAGATGCCAGGCTACGACGTACGTAGCCTCAAGACGTTCGCCATGGGGTTAGCCGTTGGCACGCGCGGCGCCTGTCACAACCGTGCTCTGTCCTACGAGTTGGACATCAAGGGCAAGGTCGACCGCTTCACCGTGGGGCCTGGCCGCGGCAAAATGGCCATGGAAAGCGAGAACTTTGCCTGTGTGCTCGACTGCCTCGTGCTGTGCAAGTTCTTGCGCAACTGCTTTGATGACTTTAACACCGAAGTGGCGCAAATCTACACCATGACCACCGGCATTGACCTAACGCCTGAAGAGCTGGCAGCGGTGGGTGAGCGCGTGTGCAATCTCAAGAAAGCGTTCAACATCCGCGAAGGCTGGACGCGTGCTGACGATTGGCTTCCAGGGCGTGTGCTGTCCGATCCCATTCCCAGTGGGCCTGGCGCCGGCGTCTATATTACGCCTGACGAGCTGAATTATCTCATCGATGACTATTACCAGGCGCGCGGCTGGACGTCAGAGGGGTTGATCCCCAGGGCCAAGCTCGTCGCTCTGGACCTGGCCGACATCGCCGAGAGTGTGGGCGTCGATTTATCGGTGGCCGACGTTGCGGCAGGGGAGGGCTGAGATGGCAGAGATCGGCTACAAGCATATCATCTGCGACCCGACGTTGTGCACCGGCTGCCGCATCTGCGAATACGCCTGCTCGATGACCAAGACGCGCTCCTATGACCCCACCTTTAGCCGCATCCGCGTGGTGCGCATCGAGCCCATCACCATGACGGCCATCAGCTGTCGCCTCTGTGAGGACGCTCCCTGCATCCTTGCCTGCCCGCGCGATGCCCTGTCGCGGTCTGAGGTGAATGGCACCATTTTGGTGGATGAGGACAAGTGTGATGGCTGTGGCTGGTGCGTCGAGGCCTGCGACTTTGGCGCCATTATCCTCAACCCTGTTTCGCGACACGCCGAGATCTGTGATCTCTGTGCTAACGAGAAGGATGGCCCGCAGTGTGTGGCCTTCTGCCCCAAAGAGGCTCTTTCACTGGCCACGCCCGAGGTCTTGCGGCAACAAGCACGACGTGACGTGGTAGCCCGCCTGATGGAAGAGCTGCTCTAGTCGAGTTCCTGTAGGCCCGGCGCTGTGCAGGCTGGCCGGGCTTTGACGTGTACAAGGAGTGCCCGTATGCCCGAAGACGGCTCGTTGCGCATCGGCGTGTATGTCTGTAGCTGTGGCGCCAACATAGGTAGTGTCATCAGTCCTGCGGCGGTGGCCGACTATGCTGCGCGGCTCGACGATGTGGTGCTGACGCGCGACAACCTCTACATGTGCGGTGACCCCGGTCAGAACCAGATTAGCAGAGATATTATAGACTACCGCCTCAACCGGGTGGTGATCGCCGCTTGCAGTGTGCGCATGCACGAACCGACTTTCCGGACCTGTGTGGCTCAGGCCGGCTTGAATCCATTCCTGATGGAGATGGTCAATATCCGTGAGCAAGACACCTGGGTGCATGCTCACGACCCTGCTGGGGCGCTGGTAAAGGCCAAGGAGCTGGTGAGCGCTGCCGTGGCCAAGGTGCGGCATGTGCAGCCGCTGCAGCCGATCGAGGTGCCCGTCACAAAGAAGGCCATGGTCATTGGGGGCGGTGTCGCGGGCATCAGCGCCGCGCTCGATCTGGGCGATATGGGCATCAAAACCTACCTTGTGGAGCGCGAGCAGAGCATTGGCGGCACCATGGCGCAGCTCAACAAAACGTTCCCCACAATGGACTGTAGCATTTGAATACTCGCACCCAAGATGGTTGACGCGGCGCGTCATCCTCAGGTCGAGATCATCAGTTATGCCGAAGTTGACCGCGTTGACGGTTACATTGGCAATTTCCGAGTACAGGTCACCAAGAAGCCACGCTATGTCAAGATGGACCTCTGCACTGGCTGTGGCGAGTGTGCTGCGGTGTGCCCCATCGAGGTGCCCAACGACTTTGAGCTGGGGCTGGCGCCGCGCAAGGCGATCGACGTGCCGCACGGCCAGTCAGTGCCATTGATCTATGCCATCGACATGGACCACTGCATCCACTGCTACCAGTGTGTCACGGCCTGCGGCAAGCGTGATGCCATCGACTTTGGCATGGAGCCCGAAGTGCTCGATCTTGAGGTCGGGTCGATCATTATGGCGACCGGCTTTGACAACTTTGACCCTACGGTGATCCCCGAGTATGGTTTTGGCCGCTATCCCAACGTCATCACGGCGATGGAGATGGAGCGACTGGCCAACTCGGCTGGCCCCACAGTGGGCAAGCTGATGCGCCCCTCTGATGGGCGCGTGCCCAAGAGCCTGGCCATCATCCAGTGCGTTGGCTCGCGCGACAAGCGGTTCAACGAATACTGCAGCGGCTTTTGCTGCATGTATGCCATCAAGAACGCCATGCTGCTCAAGCAGGCCGACCACGAGATGGATATCTCGATCTACTACATGGATATTCGTACGCCTTCCAAGGGCTACGAAGAGTTCTATAACCGTGCCCGCGAGATGGGCATCCGCTTTATACATGGGCGGCCCTCACAAATCAGCCAAGACCCCGAGACGCATAATCTGATTGTGCTGGCCGAAGACCAGGAGATCGGTGAGGTGATCGAGCTCGAGACCGATATGGTCATGCTCTCGGCCGCCGCCATCCCACGTCTCGACACCGACGAGATGGCGTCCAAGCTGGCGCTCTCACGTAGTCCGAGTGGTTTCTTTATGGAGTATCACCCCAAGTTGCGGCCGGTGGATTCGCCTACCGATGGTGTGTTTCTTGCGGGCGCGGCCCAGGGGCCCAAAGACATCCCCGCGAGCGTGGCGCAGGGCAGCGCGGCGGCCTCGCGGGCTGCACGTGTGCTCTCACAGGATACGTGGGAGATCGAGCCGGTCATCGCCAGCGTCAACGCCGAGTTGTGCATTAGCGCCCAGGGCAAAAAGTGCGGTCTGTGTGCCAAGGCCTGCCCGTACGGGGCCATCACGGTTGAGGTGGGGCAGCCTGCCGTCATCACGGCCGCTAAATGCCATGGCTGTGGTGGTTGCGCAGCCGAGTGCCCTCACAACGCCATCACGCAAGACCACTTTACCGATGCGCAGATGGTGGCGCAGCTCGATGCCCTGCTGGCAGACAAGCCCGAGGAAAAGATCATCGCCTTTATGTGCCACTGGTGCTCGTATGGCGGCGCCGACAACGCCGGCACCAGCCACTTTGAGTATCCCGCCAGCTCGCGCGGGCTGCGGGTGATGTGCTCTGCCCGTATGGACGAGGATTTCGTGCTCGAGGCTTTTCGCCGTGGCGCCGGCATGGTGCTGGTGTCGGGCTGCCACCCACAAGATTGCCACTATATCACTGGACAACAGGTGGCCGCCAAGCGCTTCTCACGCATGGAGCGCTTGCTGCAGCGTGTAGGCATCAACCCCGAGCGGTTCAGGCTAGAGTGGATCTCGGCAGCCGAGGGCGACAAGTATGCCCGCGTCATCACCGAGATGGACGCCAAACTCAAGTCATTCGATCGCGAGGCGTTGTTGGCAGAGACGCTCGCTGCGCGCCCCATCATCGGCAAGCGTCTGGCTCGCTGGAAGGCGTCGCCGCTAATGGCTGGCCTGGTGCCGCTCGAAGCCACCGAAGAGGTCCTCGCGTGACGGGCGCGGCCAGGTTCGATGGTGGGTTTGTTGGCGAGATTCTGGCCGAACCGGGCGGCGAACATCTGCTCACTTGCTGGTCGTGCGGCACATGCGCGGCCACTTGCCTGGTGCGCCGCTTTGACCCGGCGTTCAACCCGCGCCTTTTGCTGCGACGGGCCGGCCTGGGCCTGCGTGAGCAGGTGCTTTCAAGCGCCGAGATTTGGCAGTGCTCGGC
>JAAYDS010000309.1 GCA_012729155.1 Chloroflexota bacterium
CCACGCGTGTTGGCCGTATGGGTCGGAAGGTTCCTCAAGAGCCGCTCTCGGGTGGCCCAACGCGCATACCACCGTGCCTTGCTGGCCTTTGAGCGCCTCGCCCAATGGCCTACGCACCTGTTGACCGGACGCTATGTGGCCGTGTTGGCCACCAAGCCCGAGTCGTCACTCGACTCGCCGCCGGGCGATCAACCATGTTAAGCGTGCTGGTGCCCGTCTACAATGGTGGCCATGACCTTGAACGCTGTCTTGCGGCGATCGCCGACGGAACGCGCCAACCCGAAGAACTGATCGTCATCGATGACGCCAGCACCGATGGGTCTGGTGCGCTCGCCAAGCAGTTGGGGGCTCGAGTGGTGACGCTCTCGGGCGAGCCCAAGGGGCCAGCCAACGCCCGTAATCGCGGCGCCATGGTAGCGAGCGGCGACATCATTGTGTTCGTCGATGCAGACGTCGCCGCCCACTCCGATACGCTGGCCCGCCTTGAGCAACGGATGCTCACTGATGACTCTCTTGCTGGCGTGTTTGGCTCCTATGACGATGCCCCAACCGCGCCGAATCTGGTCTCGCAATACAAGAACCTGCAGCATCACTGGGTGCATCAGCACGGCCGTCGCCATGCCAACACCTTCTGGGCCGGCTGCGGTGCCATCAGGCGCGATGCCTTTCTCGCTGTCGGGGGCTATAACCCCGCCTATGGCAGGCCCGCCATCGAAGATATCGAGCTAGGCCTGCGCCTCACCGAGCATGGGCTGCGCATCGAACTCGATCGCGACATTCAATGCACACACCTCAAACGCTGGTCGCTGCTGACACTGCTGCGCGCAGACATTCTGGGACGCGCCGTGCCCTGGTGCCGCGAGATCGCCCGGCGTGGCCATGCCCCGCACGACCTCAATCTGAACGACACGGCCCGCTGGAGCGGAGTGCTCTCATGGGCGATGTTACTGTCTCTGGGGGCCAGTTTTTGGCTCACGCGGCTTGCGCTGGTTGCGTTTGGCTGCTTTACGATTCTCGTTCTACTTAATCGGTCTTTTTACCGCTTCCTATGGCAGCAAGGCGGCTGGCGACTCGGTCTCGCTGGCGTTGTGCTGCACCTCTGCTATTACCTTTACAGCTCAGCGGTCTTTGCCTGTGTGGCAGCCCCTGGCCTGGCCTGGCGCCGCCTGAGAGCAACGAAAAGGGCGCAACCATCTTGATGGTTACGCCCTGCTGTCGGGGCGAGAGGACTTGAACCTCCGACCTCACGGACCCGAACCGTGCGCGCTACCGGTCTGCGCTACGCCCCGAACGACGGGAGTATACAGCGATCTCGGCACGGGCACAAATCATCAGCTGGCGCCGCTCACCCCGCCATCAGTGCGTTGACGACGCGCTCGAACTGCCCGATCAGCATCAAAAAGCCCATCGCCAGCACAAGCACCCCCCCCACTCTACCCGCAACATCGAGAAAACGACTGCGCCGCGCCAGCAACTGGCGCAACTCACCGGCAAGCAGGCCCGCGGCTAGAAATGGCAGGCCCAAGCCTAGCGCATAGGCACCCAAGAGGAGAGCGCCTTGCACGGCAGTTCTTGTGTCTGCTGCCAGCACCAGAATGCCCGACAACACGGGCCCAACACATGGGCTCCAGCCCACGGCGAACGCCAGGCCCATCAAGAGCGAGCGCCAGAGCCCCTGCTGCTTGTGCCCCACCGAAACATGCCACTGGCCCGACAGGAAGGCGAGTTTGAGCACGCCAAGCATTTGTAGCCCAAAGACCATGAGCACGATACCGGTCAGCCGTGTGATGTACGACATGGCGGGATAGAGCCAGCGGCCGATCAGCCCCATGGCCGCTCCTAGCGCCACAAAGGCCAGGCCAAAACCCAGTACAAAAGCCGCCGCATGGCGTAGCGTCAGCAGGCGCTGCGATAGCCTGCTGTCGGTGCTGATGCTGCCTGTCATGTATCCCAGGTATACAGGGATGATCGGCAGAACACAGGGTGAGAAAAACGATAGCAGGCCGGCAATCAAAGCGGCATAGAAGGTAACGTTGCTGGTCAGCGTCACGATTGAGAGGTGACCTCCCGCGCCGAGCACAGCGCCCTTGCCAGATGTGGCACCCCCCAGCGCACCAGACCTACACCAAAGAGCACGCCCGTCGCTACGCGGCTCCACGGCGAACTGTGCCATAGCCCCACCAACTGCCCCAGCCCATCGATTGCCAGCGGAGCCGCGGCCATGGCCAGCGCCCGGGCGGGCCACATGCGTAGCCTGTTGGCCACGGGGCCCAGCACCATCAGGCCGAGCAACATCGAACCATAGATGGCCACATCGCGCTGACACACCGCCATCTTGTAGCCCATCACTTGATTGCCAACGAACCTAGCTGGTACAGAGCCGCCAAGGCGAGCAGCGAGCTCGCTGGCGCTATAGGTCCACTGCTCGCCAAACAC
>JAAYDS010000310.1 GCA_012729155.1 Chloroflexota bacterium
CTCCATTGGGAGGGGCATTGACACGGTATATCCATTCTAGTATGGTTGGTCTGCTTGTGACGAATCCGCGGCCGCGCTGCGATGAGGTTTTGCCGACGCGCTGGGCCGCCACGACATTTCGAGAGAGGTTTTGCGATGAACAACGCCCTCGTACGCGAGCTATACGATCGCATCGACGCTCTGCCGATCATCGACATCCACACCCACGTAAACTGGAAGACCGGCACTGCCGCCAACATCGGAGAGATCCTCAGTTACCACTACTACACCGAGCTGGCCAACTCGGCCGCCTTTCAGGATGGCAAGTTCCCCTTTGGCGACCCTGAGGCGCTGACTCGTGAGATACTGCCCAAGCTCGCACTGATTGCCAACACGGTGCAGTACGATTGGCTCATGACCATCTCACGCGAGTTTCTCTGTCTGGGTCCTGACGAATGGCGGCCCGAGAACTGGAAATTCATCTTCGATCGCTCTCTGGAGGTGATGGACCGGCCGGAGTGGCGCGATGAGCTGGTGGCGCAGGCCAACATCGTCAAGGTGTTTCTCACCAACCAGTATGATGATGACCTGGAAGGGCTCGACACCAGCTTTTATGCGCCCTGTCTGCGCACCGAGCCGTTCATCGTCTGGTTCGATCGGGCCGATGAACGTGCCAAGCTTGGCGCCTTTCTCGGTCGACCCATTAGCACAACCGATGACCTGCGCGCCGTCATCACCAAGACGTTTGAGAAGTTCATGCGCCATGGCATGGGCTATGCGGCCATGTCGATACCTGCGGGGTTCAAGACATTCCCGGTCGCTGACGAAGATGCGCAGCGCGTGCTCGACAAGGCGCTGGCTGGCGGCGCCTGGGATTGCTGCGAGTCAGAGTTGTGGCGGGCTTTTGCCATGGCGTGTATCTGCGACGCCTGCCGCAGGTATGGCCGCCCCTTCCACCTGATGATCGGCGTCAACCGCGACGTCTATGCTCAGGGTGTGCCCGCCGGGCAAGATCTGTTCGATTCGGTCAACTCGATGCGCGGCTATGACCATGTGCTGAACGCCTATCCCGATGTGAGCTTCCCCACCGCGGTGCTCGCCGATACCACCGGCCTCGAATTGACGGCAGCGGCGTGGATTCGCCACAATGTCTACCCTTCTGGGCATTGGTGGTACTCGAACCAGCCGACCGATATCGCTCGCGAGATCCGCCGACGGATCGATGCGGTGCCGGGTAACAAGGCGATCGGCTACTTTTCTGACGCCTACTATCTCGAGTTCATCTTGCCCAAGTTTCGCATGTACAAGTTCGAACTGGCCTTGGCGCTGGCCGAGCGCATGGAGCGAAGCCTGATCCACCCCAACATGGAGCCATTCGGCCTGGACGACGCGCTCGAGATGGCGACGAACATGCTAATTCACAACCCGATGCGCATCATCGGCATCTCAGGGCTAGCATAGGAGGCGAAATGGCAAGACGCACGTTGGGCCCCTCGACGAGTCTGTTCCCCATGCCGGCGCTGATGGTCGCCGTCAAGACCGGCCCAGACAGCGCCAATATCCTGACGGTGGCGTGGGCGGGCATTGTCGGGGGCAATCCGCCACTGATGGCCATCGAGATCGGCCAGAGCCACTATTCCACACCCTTTATCGAAGCTGAGGGCAGCTTCACAGTAAACGTTCCTAGTGCTGACATGGCGGCGGTCGCTGACTACTGTGGTATGGTCAGCGGAACTGACGACCCCGACAAGCC